>DAIEQP010000388.1 GCA_027347805.1 Ignavibacteria bacterium
ACACGTGCGGCTGTTTCTCTTGCGCTAGATCTATCAATAGAATTTCTAATATCATTAAAATTATATTTTTGAGAGCCCACTAAATCTGCATGTCCCGGACGAGGAATAGTAATTTTCTCAACAGTTTTAGAAATGGGTTCTACACTCATTTTCTCTGTCCAGTTCTCCCAGTCACGGTTTCTGATCAGCATGGAAATTGGCGAAGCAATAGTATTACCAAAACGAACTCCCGAAAATATTTCTGCTGTATCGGTTTCGATTTTCATTCTTAAGCCCCGGCCATAACCAAGCTGTCTTCTGCTCAATTGACTGTTTATATACTTTTCAGTTACTTCAAAATTTGAAGGAAACCCTGAAACAACTGTAATTAACCCTTTGCCGTGAGATTCACCTGCTGTAACGAATTTTATCATTTTACTTTCTTGATGTGTGATGTGCAAATATAAAAAAAGCGCTCGAAACATTGAGCGCTTTCTTTGATTTTCTGAAATGATTATTTAGGAATATCCAAACCAACCAGTCTTGAATTTCCCTCTGCATCTTTTACTTTTAACAGAACTGCCTGCCCTTTTGTCTTTTCGATTACAGATTGAAGCTCGCCGGCTGTTTTTATTTCTTTTCTATCCGCTGCAACAATTACCAATCCTTCACCTAATCTTTGGTTGAAAGCTTTACCGAATTGTTTTACATCAGTAATGATTACTCCAGATTCAAGATTATATTTTTCTTTTTCATCACTATTCAAATTACGGACTTTCATTCCAAGATCATCAAAATCTACTTCGCGGGCATCAACGTCTTTTCCTTTTTTGTCTTTCAATCCAACTTTAGTTGTTTTTTCTTCTTCACCGTTACGTGCTTTTAAAGTTACATGTCTTTCAATCATTTTTTCATCACGATATATAGAAAGTTTTACAACAGAACCGGCTCTTCTGGAAGCAACGTAAGATTGAAGTTCATTTGGTTGGTTAACTTCTCTTTCGTCAATTTTAAGAATAATATCACCAACTTGAATATCTTCCTTCGCAGCTGCACCATCTTTTACTATTTCCTGAACAATAACACCTTTAGGTTCTTTTAGTCCGACTGCTTTTGCAGTTGCAGCATCAACTTCCTGAATACTTACACCAATATAACCTCGATTAACTTTACCATCTGCAATTAAATCTGTTGCAACGGCTTTTGCAAGATTAATAGGAACAGCAAATCCATAACCAATAAATGTCTGTGAAAATCCTGAAGTTGCAATTGCAGCATTAACACCAATTACAGATCCATTTAAATCCACAAGTGCACCACCGCTGTTTCCAGGATTAATAACTGCGTCGGTCTGAATAAAATCGCGAACAGAATAACTTCTATTTTCTTCTGGCATATCTATTTGTCTGTTCTTAGCACTAATTATTCCGGCAGTCACAGTTGAATTTAGATTTAACGGATTACCAATTGCCATAACCCATTGACCAACTTTGATTTTATCTGAATCACCTAAATAAGCTGCAGGAAGATCTGTTGCATCAATCTTTATAACTGCTAGATCAGTTAAAGGATCAGTTCCAATTACTGTTGCTTCCATTTCGCGTTTATCATGCAATGTAACTGTTACATTTTTTGCATCCTGGACAACATGATTATTTGTAAGAATATAACCATCGTTGGAAATAATAATTCCGCTTCCACCACCCTGCTGCTGCTGGGGAGTATCATCATTATTAAACGGTGAAAAGAAAAAGTGAAATTTATCCTGAGCATTATTTTTTACTTGAGTTGTCACAGTAATTTGAACAATTGAAGATGTCACCTTTTCAGCAACCTGAACAAATGCATCATTAAAAGCAGCAATTGTTGAGTTGACCTGAACCGGCGGTTTATCAGCGCCAATTTTAACTTCGCCATAACTTGGTCTAACTAATCCAAATCCGGAAACCAGTACGGCACCAAAAACAATCCCGATGAAAATCAACCCCATTGTTCCAAGAAAGTTTTTTCTTCTCATAGTCTTATTCCTCATTTATTTTTTTATATATGTTTTATTTCGATTCGTTTTTAGTTTTTTCAAGAGATTCAAAATCGGTAATAGTTTTTCCTATTAAGGGTACGAAATAATATCTGTTACCATTGAATTCAAACGGATAGGCATTATTTGGCCATTTAAGTTTCTTAGGATCTGAAGGAAAAACTGCAAATGGTTTTTTCTTATTCAATTCACCTACCATACCCTCTAGTTCTTTAATTTTCTCCTGCTGCAGCTTTGTTTTAATTTCCAGTTCTGTAATTTTCTTTTTTAGAACTGATAGCGAGTCGTTATCGTTATTTTTCTGGGCAATCGAAACACAAAGCGGGAGAATACTTAATAGTATTACAGCTATCAAATAATTTGATTTCGCTTTCATATAACCTCCAATCTACTCAGGTTAATCTTAAAGATTTTATACCTTTAAACTCAATAACATGATACGAAAGAAATTTTTCAAGCATAATTATAATTTGATCCAGATCTTTTTGCTTATATATAATTTCATTCTTTTTGGAGTTTAGACAAATAAGTAAATTGAAAAGTTCCTCGTTAAAATTAAAATTTGTTAATCGATCTTCACTGCAATCTGAACACATCAGCCCAGTTTCATAATTATAGGAAGCAGATCTGCCCGGCTGAATCTTTCGATTACATACATTACAATGTTCCAACTGGAATTCATAACCGATTTCTTTAATGAAGAAAAAGAGAAACTTTGTAAAAAGGATTTTGGGATTTTCATCAGAGGAATTAATTAGGGAAAGCATTTTTACGCTTCCCTCAAATAATTTTTTGTGCTGCTCATTTTCTACTGTAAGAACACTCAGCAGTTCTACAATTGCCAGGGCATATTTATATTTATCTAAGTCATCACGAGTATTTGGGAAATGCTGAAGTAAATCAACCTGGTTTGCCAAATGTAAATCGCTTGTTTCTTTTTTATAGAATACAACTTCCACAATGTTCATTGTATCTATAATCAACCCAATTTTTGATTTAGGAGATCTAGCACCTTTAATCATCAAAGAAAGTTTTCCAAAATCTTCGGTAAAAAAGTGTGCAATCCGGCTGGTATCCCCAAAATCAATTTTTCGTAAAACTATTGCCCGTGTTTTTATTATATCAGACATTTGAAAAATTATATGGAGCTTTATGAATACCCTTCTCTGTTATGATTGCTGTAATTAATTCTCCCGGTGTTACATCAAATGCCGGTGAGTAAACATCATAATCAGTACTTGTAATTTGCTTATCCCCTACATATGATACTTCTCTTTTATCCCGCAATTCAATTTTAATTTCTTTTCCGCTTACGCAATTTTTATCAATTGTAGTTGAAGGAGCAGCGATATAAAAAGGTATATTATGGTGTTTGCATAGCACGGCTAAATTATAAGTACCAATTTTATTTGCCGAATCACCGTTTAGTGCAATTCTATCGGCGCCTGTAATTACAAGATCGACATTGCCCTGCTGCATTAAAACTGCAGCTGTTGAATCAGTATTAAATGAAAATGGAATGCTTAATTTTTCCAGTTCCCATGCAGTTAATCTTGAACCCTGGAATAATGGCCGCGTTTCATCTGCATAAACAAATTCAATCATTCCCTTTTCAAAAGCATTTCTGATTACATTGAGTGCAGTTCCATTTCCTCCGGTAGCGAGTGCACCGGTGTTGCAATGAGTTAATACTTTACATTTTTTATCAAAAATCCTGAAGCCGTTCTGAGCTATTTGTTCACAAAGTTTTATATCGTCCTCATGAATTTCGATTGCTTTATTCAGAAGTAAATGAAAAATATTTTCTGAATTTGAATTTTGTTCAAAAACTTTTTTTAATTCATTCAGTGCATAAAAAAGATTTACAGCGGTTGGTCTTGTAGAAGCCAATCGATTGTATGATTCATTAAATACTTTTCTTTTGTTTTCGGCAGAGACATTTTTAAGCGCTAACGCAAGAGCGTATGCCGCAGTAATTCCTATTAAAGGAGCACCACGCACTTCCAACTTTTCAATTGCAATAGAAATTCGTTCAAGATTATCTGTAATAATTGTCTCTTCAAGTAGAGGCAATTTAGTCTGATCAATTATGAAAAGTTTTTCTTCTTTATATTCAACTGCATGAATCGATTTCATTTTAATCGAAACTGGATAAGTTTTGGAACTCGATAAACCTATTTTTAATTTCAAGCCAACTGAGATTTTCCAATCCTTTCGTACTGAATTTCTCAACACAGAAAGAAGCCATTATACTTCCATAGATAACTGCACGCTTCATATTATCAAAAGATAATTCCAGGTTTTTATGAAGATAGCCTGTAAATCCGCCTGCAAATGCATCGCCGGCGCCGGTCGGGTCATAAATATTTTCCATTGGATATGCTGGTGCAGAAAAAATTGTATTATCGCCAAACAGCAATGCACCATGCTCGCCTTTTTTTATTATCAAATATTTAGGTCCCATATCAGTAATTATCTTGGCAGCTTTAATCAAGTTCGGTTCTTTAGATAAAAGTCTTGCTTCAGAATCATTTATAATTAATACATGAACGCGTTTAAGCACTTTCATTAAATCATCAAAAGCGCCGTCTATCCAAAAATTCATTGTATCGCACACAATAAAACGAGGTTCATTCAGCTGATCAAGTACATTCATCTGAAGTTGGGGCGCAATGTTTCCCAGTAAAACGAATTTATCTTTTTTGTTTTTTTCAGGAATAATCGGATTAAATTTTTCAAACACATTTAAGTGTGTAAAAAGAGATTCCCTGTTGTTGAGATCATAATTGTATTTACAACCGTAACGAAAAGTTTTGCCGCCTTCAATAATTTGCAGACCTTCAATATCAATATGATGATCTTCAAGCATTTGAATATGGTTTTTGCTGAAATCGTCTCCTACAACACCTACAATGCTGACGGGTGCAGTAAAATAACTTGCTGCAAGAGAAATGTAAGTAGTTGATCCGCCAAGAGCATTTTCAATTTTATCAAAAGGTGTTTGAATATCATCCAAACCAATCGACCCAACAACTAAAAGTCCCAAAATGACCTCTCAATTTTTGTTATGAAATATAAGTAAACGAACGCTTTTTTCAGATTTGTGTTAATGGAATTTCAATAAATTTTAGAGAACTGCTTTTATCCGTAAGGAATTCATAAATCGCTGAAACCGATTCGCGCTGACCTTGCCAAGCAAGCATTTTTTTTGCAGTTTCAGCATCTACCCATTTAAATTCAGAATGTTCGGATGATATTTTTACATCGGCTGATTCAGAAACCATTCCAACAAAAACAGGAATCATGCAAATGTAATCTTTCTCATGAGAATAAAACGAATTTAACCGGGGAACAACCCAAAGTAATTTTGGAGTAAGACCAGTTTCCTCTTTAATTTCCCTGATAGCAGTTTCATATGCTTTTTCATTTTCAATTGAACCGGTAACCATCTGCCAGATGTTAGGATAGATTTCACTTTCGGCTCTCTTCATAAGAAGAAATTCAATGCCAGAATCAGCAATTCTAAAAATGTGTGCTTCAACTAAATTGGAAATTATCTGCATAAACAATACACCTTATCAAACACTTAAAAAAATGCTCTGGCTTCAGCCCGCATTGTATGAATTGGTTTTCCGCTGCCCTGCAATCTTCCATTGTAACTAAACGATGTCTGAACAAAACTTGAGAGGCGGTAATCAAAAAAGACCCTCCAAAAATAATTTTTCCCAATCACATTTCCTTTTAAAATTTCATAAGGCACTTCATAATCAGAAGAAGAATTGGAAAGTTCAGTCCTTTCAAGCTCGACTCTTAGTCTGCCGCTATTTTCGAACGAATAAGTTGATCTGATAGTTAAAGAATTTAAATCAACTGTAGCAGGTTTTAAAGGTAAAGCATCAATATTTCTTGCGGCTTCAATTTTAAAACCAATTTCAGCTTCACGAACC
>DAIEQP010000425.1 GCA_027347805.1 Ignavibacteria bacterium
TCCAGGAAGTAGATCCCAGTAAACCTCGCTCCTCGCCTGCATAAAGCTGAATAATTATGCTTCGTTTAGGTTTTATACCTGCTTTCATATACATACGCGCAACTTCCATCATTGGCGAAACTCCGCTTCCGTCATCGATTGCACCGGTAGCACAATCGTATGAATCTAGATGAGCACCAAGTACAACATATTCATCAGGAAATTCTGTCCCGGGAATAGTTGCAATTACATTATGATATTCAACCGGTTCTCTCTTAAAATAATTCCTGATATCAAATTCCAGAATTACTTCTTCACCTTTTTCAATTAGAGATTTTATTTCGTTGAATTGAACATCCAGCAATTTTATATCGGGGAGAACCGGAAGTTTTTCCCACGAATCAATACTTCGATCATCGAGCATTCTTAGGGGCATGGGAGACAGCTGAATAGTTCCAAGCGCACCTACGCTGATCAGCTTTTTTGTAATCAAGCGAATAGAATCTTTATCACGTGGCCAGCCATCATTAATGCTGTTGAGCAGAACCCAGGACCCTTTAATATTTTCTTTTAATGAATCAATTTTAGAAACTGAACTTGGGAGTAAAATTGCTTTTCCCCGCTGAACACCTTTCGTTCCAGCAGTAAATGAAGGTGTTCCAAAATCAAGATGCATAATTTTTGGTTTGATCATTTTACCAAACCAGGGACCCCTGTTAAATCCAATTGGCATTGTACCTGATTTATCAAGATCGGCACTAAGTCCCCATTTTTTAAATTCAGCCAACGCCCATAGAGCTGCATTTGTATAATTATCAGATCCGATAGGACGTCCGCCAATTTTGTTGCACAAAAAATCCTGATGTATCATTGTTTGATTATCAGTCTTGCCAATATTGATAAGTTTCATTATCTCGCTATTTTCTTGAGCTAATAAACATTTTGAAAAGAAAATAAAAAGCAGCAAAAAGATTTTTGATAATTGTTTCATAAGGAACCCGGTATATTATTCTGAATAAATCGCCGACAATTTAATAAAGAATTATGAGTTATGGTAAAAAAGTCAGTCTCAAATAATTTATAATAAAATACTTTGCTCATAGATTGATGTGTAAAAATTTATTCCAGATATTTATTTGGAATTTATTTTACCGATAATTATCTCAAATTGCTTTTGATTTTAAACTGGAGAAAAAGATGAAAAAATATATAGGATTATTGCTAATAACTGTTTTTGTAACTGTTGTCTTAGCACATTCTTCAAATACAGGTAACACAAGAAAAACAAGTGTTACTGGCTGTTCCTGTCATGGAAGTGCTAGTGGAATTGTTACAGTTTCAATAAGCGGTCCCTCACAAGTGCAGACTGGAAGCACATCAACTTTTAAAATAACAATATCTGGCGGGAGCGGAACCCGTGTTTGTGCAGATATAGCTGCATCATCCGGATCTCTTCAACCATTTGATTCGGCGCTGAAACTTTCTGGAACAGAATTGATAACTAATGGCACAAAAACATATACAAACGGACAATACACTTATTCGTTCAATTACACAGCACCTGCAACGGCCGGCAGCCAAACATTATATGCAACAGGATTGGCAACAAACTCAAGCGGGCAGTGGAATTTCGCACCGGATAAAATTATTTCTGTTGTAACAGCAACCGATGTAAAGAACAATTCAATTCCTGCTGAATACTTGCTTGAACAAAATTATCCGAATCCATTTAACCCAAGTACATTGATAAAATATTCAATTGCTGAAACTGAAAATGTAACATTGAAAATATATGATATGCTTGGAAACGAAATTAAAACTCTAGTAAATGAAGTTAAACAACCGGGAAATTATATTTCAGAATTTTCCAGCCAGAATCTGAATCTCGCATCTGGAATTTATTTTTACAAGCTTCAGACGGGAAAATTTTCTTCAACGAAGAAAATGCTGCTTCTTAAATAGAACAAGAATCAATCTACATTTTTAAGTTTCTCAATTTTGGTGCGACATAACTTGTTGCACCAACCACAGCAAGAGTCATACTGCCACCGAATATAATCGAAGGAATCAATCCCAATAGTTTTGCGGCAACACCGGATTCGAATGAACCAAGTTCGTTGGAAGATCCGATAAAAATTCCGTTGATTGATGAAACGCGGCCTCTCATTTCATCCGGTGTAAAAGTTTGGATTATTGTATGCCGGATAATTACACTAACGTTATCAAACACTCCGCTTAATGTTAAGATAAATAGAACCACATAAAAATTTGTTGATAACGCGAAGGCGATCATACATAAACCAAAACCAACAACACTTATGAACAAATTTTTACCTGCATTTTTAAATGGCGGATTGTGTGCCTGGATAAAGGACATAACCACAGCGCCAACAGCAGGTGCAGCACGCAGTAAACCTAATCCCTCGGCACCGACATGTAAAATTGTGTCGGCAAAAATTGGAAGAATAGAAACTGCGCCCCCGAAGAAAACAGCAAACATATCCAAACTTATTGATCCCAAAATTATTTGATTGCTGAATACAAATCTTAATCCGCTAATCATACTTTGCAAAATCGGTTCTTCTTTAGTTCTCTCTGGCATT
>DAIEQP010000002.1 GCA_027347805.1 Ignavibacteria bacterium
ATGACAATTTCCGATGCGAATTCCACAGTGTACGAAATCGATTTTAACGGCAGAATAATTAATGAGTTGAAAATATCTGCTGACGATCTGGAAGGAATTGCATTATCAAAAAACTGCGACACAATTTATGTTGCCGAAGAAAAAAAACAGCAGGTAACCAAGTTTCTTTGGGACGGAACTAAAATTTCTTCTTTGAAAACAAACGTTTCAGTTGATGAAAATCATTCTTTAGAAGGAGTTACGCTTGATAAAAAAAATAATCTCTTTATTCTGAACGAAAAAAATCCCTGTGTTTTACTCGAGTATTCCGGTACAACTGAAATCACTCGCAAGGTTTTGAGTTTTTCTAAGGACGTTTCTGATATTTGTTATGATGACAAGCTGGATTGTTTCTGGATTGTCAGCGATGAATCAGAAGCTGTATATAAAGTCTCAAAAGCTGGATATGTGCTTAACAAGTATTCAATTCCCTTTTCAAAAGGAGAGGGAATTACTCTGGTGGCAGACAAAATTTATATAGTGAATGATTCAGATGGCAAACTATATGTTTTTGAAAAACCTGAATAAATATACTGTCTAAAAAATCTAATTCAGCTCACCCCACTTATCTGGGTTCCCTGACTATGTTTTAATGAATACTCGGTAAAACTTTTCCGAATTTTTGAATTTTTTTTAAATCTGCGACGTTTATAGTCATACTTTGATTTATAATTCCTGGTAAATGAGAGATAATTTTTGTGTGTGGAATAAATACGATTCAATAGTTATCTTTTCGCATGATTCAAATTAAAAATCATTATCCATGTTGTTATTTAATGAAAACGACGAGGCCTGAAATGAAAAGATATTTGTTTTTGTTAATGTTGATGAGTGCATTTAATATTTATGCCCAGTTTGAACCCCCAAGAGTTAGTCCGCATGCACTTGTCTCTCAGACATTTGGCTTTACGACTATAACTATTGAATATCACAGGCCATCTGTTCATGAAAGAAAAATCTGGGGCGGACTCGTGCCATTTGGTAAAGTTTGGAGAACCGGCGCTAATAATGCAACAACAATTCAATTCAATACAGATGTAAAAATTGACGGCAACAAAATTCCTGCTGGAATCTATTCGCTATTTACTATACCGGAAGAAAACGATTGGACTGTTATATTAAATAAAGACGTTGAAATCTGGGGGCTTGATTATAACAAAGAAAATGACTTTCTGCGGTTCAAAGTAAAACCGGCACAATCAAGATTTGTAGAGCAATTGCTCTTTTCTTTTGGCGAAGCAACAGATTCATTCTGCCAGGTTTACATGAACTGGGAAAATCTTCAAATTACTTTTAAAGTTGAGAATGATTTGATCAACGAAGCTTATTTAAAGATGAAAGAAGCTATTGCAGCTAAACCTAAAGATCCTTCTGTTTATAACGACTGTGTTAAGTACGCAGCAGACAAGGAAATATATTTAAATGAGGCGCTGCAATGGGCAGACAAATCAATTCTTTATGGAGGTGGTTATATTTCTTATTATTATAAAGCGCGAGTATTATTTGGACTCAAAAAATTTGATGAGGCGCTTAAAGCGATTGATATATGCAGAGACAAAGGACGGGGAGAAAAAGATTATGATAATTTTGTTTCGCTGCTTGATTTTTTAGAGAAGCAGATTAAAAACATAGTGAAAAAATAATTAAATCAATTTAAGAAAGGGTAAAAATGAAACGGAGTTTATTTTTAATTGGAATTTTGCTGATAGCATCAAACATATTTGCTCAATTGGATTTACCCAGATTAAGCCCCAAAGCTACAATTACTCAAAATTTTGGCTATACTACTGTCACAATTGAATATAGCCGGCCGGATGTTAAAGGAAGAAAAATATGGGGTGAACTAATACCGTTTGAAAAAGTTTACCGGATGGGTGCAAATGAAGCTACTATAATTGATTTTTCAACAGACGTCACGGTAAATGGCAATAAAGTGCCGGCAGGTAAGTATGCTTTGTTTTCAATTCCTGCAAAGAATGATTGGACAATAATTCTAAATAAAACAAGTAAACAATGGGGTGCTTTTAGTTATGACGAAAAACAGGATTTGCTTCGTTTCCAGGTTAAACCGATTGCAACAAGCTTAACGGAGAGTTTAACTTATGGTTTTTCCGATCTAACAATTAATTCTGTCTCTTTGAATTTCGCCTGGGAAAAATTGGGATTCGCTTTTAAAATAGAATCAGATGTTATGAATACTGCACATGAAAAAATTAAAGAGGCGGTTAGCAAAGCTAAACCGGATGATTGGCGTACATATGTGGGCGCGGCAAACTTTGCTGTAGAAAATAATTGGTTTATGAATGAAGCGCTTTCCTGGGCAGACAAAGCAATTGAGAATGGAGGCACATTTTATGTTTACTTTGTCAAAGCGAAAATTCTTTTTAAAATGGGTGATGCAAAAGGAGCATTGGAGTTTATTAGCAAAGCAAGAGAAAAAGGAAAAGACGATAAAAACTTTCCCAATTATTCTGCTGATATAGCTGAACTTGAAAAAGAAATAAAAGCAAAATTATAAGCCGGGAAAAAGTTAATAGAATGAAAAAATTTGATATACCGGATTTTTTTCGAAGCTCAATCATATCGGAAATAAAACAACGAAGAAAGCTTGATGACCCGCGAAAAAAAGATTTTGCGCCGACGATTCTTGATTTTGGCCCGGTTCAGTTTATAATTGCACGCCATTTCGGGTTTTGTTATGGAGTCGAAAACGCAATAGATATTGCATACAAAGCAATTGATGAAAATCCAGGAAAAAAAATTTTTTTGTTAAGCGAAATGATTCATAATCCATTGGTAAATGATGATCTGCGCAAACGCGGGATTAATTTTATAATGGATAATTATGGCAACCCTCTGCTGAACTGGAATGAAGTTGATTCAAATGATGTTGTTATAATTCCTGCTTTCGGTACAACAATCGAGACAGAAAATATCCTACGCGAAAAAGGAATTGACCCGGTCAGGTACAACACTACATGCCCGTTTGTTGAAAGAGTTTGGTCGCGTGCAGAAGCTTTAGGGGAACAAAATTTTACCGTAATAATTCATGGTAAAGCCGTTCACGAAGAAACAAGGGCAACTTTTTCACATACAACCGAAAAAACAAAAGCTGTTGTTGTTCGGGATCTTGATGAAGCCGCGTATCTTTCGAAAATAATTCTTGACGAAATACATACCGACGAATTTTACAAATTCTTCAGTTTAAAATATTCTGCAGGTTTTGATGTGGGAATAGATCTAGAGAGGCTGGGTGTTGTCAATCAAACTACAATGCTCGCTTCGGAAACCCTTGCAATTTCAGAATTGCTTCGCGAAACGATGATAAAAAAATATGGAGAAGAAAATATTAAAGATCATTTTGCCGATACACGCGATACACTTTGTTATGCCACAAACGATAATCAATCTGCAACACAAGCATTAATTAAAGAAAACGCCGACTTAGCATTAGTTATTGGCGGCTACAACAGCTCAAACACAACTCACCTTTATGAAATACTTGAAAAAGTTATGCCGGTTTATTTCATATCGGGATCAGAAAAAATTAAATCACAAAAAACAATTAGTCATTTCAATATTCATAATCGCAGCGAAGATACAACCGAAAATTATTTGCCCGAAACATTTCCAGTAAAAATCGCAGTAACTAGCGGCGCATCCTGTCCCGATAGTGTTGTTGATGATGTACTGAAAAAGATATTGTCGTTCTATGGGAATGTAAAAAATGTCGAGGATATTACTGGCGGATTAAAATAGAAAGAGCTGTTCTACTAGAGGAGGTCATTTCAAGCGTTGGTTTCAGAGAGCCAATTTTTATGAAACCCATTTGAAAATTGAGAACAGCTCTTTAGTCATTAGTTAGAGGCCAATGAAGTTTTTACAAGTCTATCAGAAATCATTTTGAAGTATGTATCTGGATTTTCCTTTGTATTTACTTTGATATCAGAAAATAAAGCCGGGTAACTATAATATAAACTTGCTAACTGAGCTTTATATTTAATTACAGGTGTGGTCCCGTCAGTTACCAGATCATTAAGTTTATTTACTACCTTTTTCAAGCCAGCATCATTGGAGATATCTTTTAATGCCAGAGAAAGAAAAATGGCAGATTCAACAACACCTTCGTTTTCTGATTTTAATGCAGATTGAATCTGATCAACAAATCTTTTTTCAGCCGGAATTGATTTGGCGAAGAGGTTAGCTGAAAATAATAAAACAACCATCAACGCCGCCTTTGTGATTCTACTCGATTTCATAACGAACTCCTTTCATATATTTTTTTGTGTTCGTTATTTTATATACAACCGGTGTGCCAGATTTGAAAATGAAAGAAAAACTTTATTTCAGGAATAAAATCAATAAATGTTGTCCGGAAGACACCATTTAAATGGTGCCACAAAAATTCCTTAGAAGAATGTCGCTGTAAGAACGGGCTTTATAAATTCATCTATTTATTATTATTTGATACTATTTATAATTACCAAATTGTGGCACCTGTTCACAATTCAATCGGGTTTTCTTGCTAGGCGATTGTTAAGAGCGCGTCTGCTTAAACCAAGGAGTTCTGCAGCAATATTCTGATTTCCATCTGCACGTTTTAAGGCTTCTTTTATCAGAGCATTTTCTGCTTCTTTAAGTGTGGGGAGTTCATCCGGAAAAATTAATTCTTCAACCGAACTGTTATCGCTGACAAATTCAGCATCGCGAAATATTTTATCGCGCACCGGAACCAACGACATAACGCCGGAACCATGAACACTTACTGCATCGAAAATAATTCCTTCAAGCTCTCTTATATTTCCGGGGAAACTATAATTTGAGAGCAGAGTGTAGAGTTCCTTTGGCGCTGTTGGTTTTTTCTTGTTCAATTGAAGAGATGCTTTCTCCAAAAAATGATTAATTAATAGAGGAATATCACTCTTTCTTTCTTTTAATGGGGGAATATGAATGTGATGAGTTTGCAGTCTGTAATACAAATCTTTTCTGAAGGAATTTCCCTCTTTCATGGATTCGATATTTTTATTTGTTGCACAGATGATTCTTACATCGGATAATTTTGCCATATCTGAGCCCAGCGGAAAATATTTGCGGTCCTGTATTAATCGAAGCAGTTTAACCTGCGACTCCAGGCTTAAATCTCCAATTTCATCAAGGAATAATGTTCCTCTTTCGGCTTGTTCTATAAGACCGCGGCGCTCTGTTTCTGCGCCTGTGAATGCACCTTTTTTATGTCCGAATAAAGTATCGGAAAAAAGATTATCGTCAACGCCGGCAACATTTAGTGATATTAATTCACCGGGACGACCGCTTAATTTGTGAATAGCAGTTGCAATTAATTCTTTACCTACACCAGTTTCACCAGTAACCAAAACCGGAAGAGGAGTTCGTGAAATTGCTTCGATATATTTGAAGATTGCACGCATCGAAGAACTTTTAGAGATTATATGCGAAAATGCCTCCGGGTGATCTAGTTTGTCTTTTAGCAGGTAATCTTTCAACCTCGTGTTTTCTTCACGCGCATCTCTTAAATCAAGAGCTCCGCGTATTGTTGTAACAAGCCGTGCATCATCAACCGGTTTTAAAATATAATTAAATGCGCCCGTCTTGATACTTTCAACAGCGACTTCAACATCATTCACTGCGGTTATAATAATAACAGGAGTTCTCGGATATTTTTCAATTATCATTGGAAGCAGTTCCATTCCTGTTAAGTCAGGCATGTTCATATCAAGCACAATAACAGAAAATTCTTCTTTGGCAAGCAGGTCCAATGCTTTTGTGCTATCAGATAATGTTTTTACGTTAGTCAATCCGTTGGCCACCAGAACATTTTCTGCACTAAATAAAAAAGCCGGTTCGTCATCAATAAATAGTATTGGATTGTTAGGATAAATAGCTGCACCCATAAATTGCCTCAATCGTAATGAAAAATTATTTGGCTGGTGGTACCTTGCCCAACTTCACTTTTCACAATTAATTCACCGCCATGGCTTTTAATTATGTTGTAAGAAATATAAAGACCAAGGCCGGTTCCGCCTGTATTTCTTTTGGTAGTAAAGAAGGGATCAAAAATGAATTTCAGATTTTCTTTTGTAATACCGCTCCCCTCATCTTCAACTATTATTTTTATTTCTTTGTTTGATTCGTTTACTTCAACTCTGATTGAAATATTTTGATCTCTGTGCCGGAGAGATTCACATGAATTGGATATTAAATTTATTATCACTTGTTCCAGCTGCTGATGATTCCCGTTTATTATTGGAACAGTAGGATTATATGACACATTAAAATTTCTTGTCGCATTTTTAATTTTGTTTCCGGTGATAAGCAGAGCTCCTTCAATAACAGAATTAATGTTTACTCGTTGGTTTAAATCACCTGGATCTTTTTTTGCGTAGTCGGTAAGAGTTTTTGTTATTCCGCGCACACGCATTACACCCTCAATAATACCCTGAAGCGACTGATCAATTTTATCCGCCGCGTTTGTGTATGGTATTCCCGCTATAATAAAATCGCCGTTTTGCTCATAATATTCTTTTAAAATTGGAAGAAGATCTTTGTAAACTTTTTGCAGGAATTGTGCATTTAGCAAAATGAAATTATTTGGATTATTTACCTCATGGGCAATTCCGCCGACCATTGTGCCGAGCGAAACCATTTTATCAGCTTGAATTAGCTGGTGCTGTTTAATCGAGTTTAGTTCTTCAGCTTTTTTCAATTCGGTTATATCTGTAATCAAGCCGTCATAAGAAATAACTTTTCCATCATTACCTTTTGAAAGAACGATTGTATTTTTAACCCAGCGAATGCTTCCGTCACGGTGAATAATTCTGTGTTCAAGTGGTTTTACGATAATTCCCGCTAATGCATCATTGGCAAGTTTAACAACTACTGGTTTGTCATCTTCAAAAACCATACGGTGCCACAAATCAGGATCATTTGCATGATCTTGCGAAGTATAACCGGTCACGTTAAAACATCCGGGCCCATGGTATGTTTCGATTGCAACGCCATCCTGAACTTTCACAGTATAAATATAATCAGTCAAATAATGCAGAAGACGGTTTAATCTTTCATCTCCCTCTTCGGTTGTAATTTTTATGTTTGGCATTAGATCTTTCGGTGAAAAATAGTTTGCAAATTTGGTGGCAAATGTAAGGTTTATTGAATTGAATTTCTAAAAACCAGAGGCAAGTCAATTAACCCGCCTCTTTAATTTATTATGCAAGGTCGGTTAATGCGCTATAATCAATATCGAAAAGCCTTCTGTACATTCTTATTGCATAAGAATCGGTTGACCCCGAAATATAATCGCAGACCATTCTGGCGCGCATCGATTTACTTTTCTCTCTGCGAATGAGCTTATCATTAAAATCGGGCAGAAGTTTTGTGCTGCCTAATCTGGCAACATAATTTTTTTCAAATAGATTGAATATGTTTTCGATCATCGAATTACCTTTGAATTCAATCTGATGAAGAGCAGATGATTTGAATACCAAATCGACAGAAATTTTTTTATAAATATTAGCACGTTCAACAATTTCGCTGGGGATAGATAAAGTAAATTTATACCTGTTTGTAAATTTATCCATGAATGTTTTTCTTTCTTTCAAACTGCAGGCTCGTACAAATTCACCTATCTGGGATCCAAACTTTGCCTTGAAGTTTCCTTTTTTAATCCAGCCGACAATTTCTTCAATTATTTTTGTTTGAAGTTCAGTTAATTGCTGCTCTTTTTGCCATTGCGATAACTTTGCAATTGTAATGAATCCGCCGGAGATGCTGTCAACCAAATCATTGATAGCATAAGCGGTATCGTCAGCCCAATCCATTATCTGGCATTCGATACTCTGGAAATTATTTATCTTTTCCGGTGAATTAAATTTTGTTCTATAGTTGGTTTTACCAAACACAAACGAGAGGTAATTTTTTTCTTCATCATAAATGAAATGATTATCCGGATTTTTAAAATCGCTGAACGTTGCTTTGTATTTTAAAATACCATCAAGAAATGCACGGCAGGGATTCATTCCCCGATGCTGATCTTCTCTTTTGTAAAATATTCGGGTCACAAGTCGCAGGGTTTGTCCGTTTCCTTCAAAACCCCCATATTTTTTCATCAATCTATTTAAAGTCCTTTCACCAGCGTGTCCAAAAGGAGGGTGGCCTAAATCATGAGCCAGACAGCACGCTTCGACTAAATCGGGGTCAATAAAAAAATCATCTTTCAAAAATTTTTTTTCTTTGACCAAAAGATAATTACAAATTGATCTCCCGATTTGTGCGACTTCAATTGAATGAGTCAATCGTGTTCTATAAAAATCATATTCACCGGGAAGAAAAACCTGTGTTTTTCCCTGCAGTCTGCGGAATTCGGAGGAATGAATAATTCTATCGCGGTCAATTTGAAACGGCGATCTGTAATCACTGTCGCGATCGCTTTTCTTTAATCTTTCAAAGTCAAATTCATTGTAGAAAGTATTTTTCATTTTCATTTTAGATTTTTTCAAAAACCAATTGTAATTTAAGCATTGGATATATTAATAACAGAAAGAAATAGTGTCACACGCTCATTTTCACAATAAACAAAAATCACTGAACTCAACGGCCGGTCGTCTGTTTATTACGATGACATTGAACTTTATAATCACCATTGTACAAATAATCGGCGGCATTTTCACAAACAGTCTTGCATTAATATCAGACGCTCTTCATAATTTCAGCGACGGAATTTCAATTATCATTTCTTACATAGCAATCCTGTTGAAGAAAAAAGAAAATTCAACAAAGCATACATTTGGACTGAAACGGGCAGAAATTCTGGCCGCTTTTATAAACGCCTCGGTTTTAATTGGCGTTTATATATTTCTTTTTTATCAGGCAGTTATAAGATTTTTTAATCCCGCCGAAATAGAACCGCTGATGATGAGTGTCATTGCTTTAATCGGTCTTGTAGGAAACATAATCGGCACAATTTTACTTAAACGTGATTCGGAAAGCAGTATGAATATACGCTCATCATATGTTCATTTGTTAAGCGATTCAATTTCTTCGGTTTCTGTTATTTTGGGGGCAATTGCAATCGGTTATTTGAAATGGAATTGGATTGATCCGGCTCTAACACTTTTAATCGGGCTTTACATTGTAAAAGAAAGCTATGATATATTAAGCGATGCAGTTCATGTTTTGATGGAAGGAACCCCCCCTCAAATTAATGTTGAAGATATAAAATTAACAGTGGAAGAAATTGAAGAAGTTGAAGATATACATCATTTGCACATCTGGATGGTTGGAGAAAATGATTTTCATTTGGAGGCACACGTAAACGTAAATGATATGAAGGTAAGTGAAAGCGATAATCTCCGTTTTAAAATAGAAAAATTATTGGAAGAAAAATTTCACATTCACCACGTAACGCTTCAGTTTGAATGCAGGCAGTGTCTTAACAGCGGATTAATTCACCAGCATCCGTAAAATTATTTTCTAGAGCTCATTGCCTTGAATGCAAGCGCATACATTTGTATTTGTTTCATCATTGCGCCAAGGCCATTCTTGCGGGTCGGTGAAAGATGTTTATCGATTCCTATCTGCTGCAGAAAAGAGGGAGGACTTGAAAGGATCTCTTCCGGCGAATGATCCGAATAAGTTCTTATAAGAAGTGAAATCAATCCTTTAACAATAGCAGCGTCACTATCCGCTTCAAAAATTATTTTGCCCTCATTTAGCCGGGCGTTTATCCAAACTTGTGACTGGCACCCTGTGAGTTTATATTTTTCTGTATGGAATTCTTCTGCAAGCGCTGGAAGCTTCTTCCCTTCATCAATTAAATGTTTGTATTTGTCGTCCCACTCCGTGAACTGTTCAAATTCATTTATGATTTGCTGTTGAATTTCTGGAATTGTCATTTGTAGACCATTTATAATAGTGTGTAAGTTATTCCGATTAATAGAGCTTGTTTCGTCTGTGTGTATGGAGACTGCATTTTTTCATACACAAGCTGATATGTAAAATTAACTGAAATCAGTTTTGTAATTTTTGCCGCAATGTTATTATCCCAGCGAACATCCCAAACATCAAGACTTTTGAATTGAGTAAACAATCTTAGTTTACTAGAATAAATAAGATTGTCATCCAGTTTATAATTTATATCTGTAACAGATTCGATACCGGTTTCAAATTTAAATGCTTCCATTTTGTCGGAAGTTGAAACATCGTCCGCATATTGACGAAACTTATTTGTAATAATTTCCTGAAAACCGATTCCAAGACGGGTAACAATACTTTTATATTTATCGTATGTAAAACCAATTGTTTGTGTAATGTATCCCGGATCGAAAAAGTTTGCAATTTCCAAAGCGGGATCCGGTTTGTAATCGAAACCGCTGGCAATTTGCGTTCGTACTGAATTTGAAAAGAACGGGCTAACAGCCCAGCCCATATTATAGCTGGCTACATTTTCTAGATAGAAATCATTATCGGTTGTTCTGTAAGTTTCTCCGCCAATCTTCGATCTTCCGTAAGTTGCCTTAATAGAATTTTTGAATGACCACAAATCGCTAGTATTATCAAGGTGAAAATCGCCCATGAACACCCATGAAACAGAATTATCGCCGCCTTTTACCCAATTTGAAAATGCAATTTGACTTATGCTTGCACCAACAACTAACGAGGGCATCCATTTGTTTTTAAGCGAATCAGGAATCTGTGAAAATGTTGAAACATAGGTAATCAACAGTAAAATTGTTATTAAGTGTTTCATTTCGATTCTCCATAAATACATACATAAAAATAATAAAATCATTTTTTGTTCGTAAAAGTAACAGTACTTTTATAGAAAACAATTTGTCAATAAATAGTATTTTTATAGTTGCTTTCCGAAAGGGTTTATTGATGTCAAAATTCGAATTAGTTTCAAACTATCAGCCGTCGGGTGATCAGCCCAGGGCAATTGCCGAGCTACTGGAAGGATTAAATCGCGGTGATAAACACCAGGTTCTGCTTGGCGTAACCGGGAGCGGCAAGACTTACACAATGTCTAACGTGATTAAAGAATTTAATCGCCCGACATTAATTATTTCGCACAATAAAACTTTAGCTGCCCAGCTTTATTCTGAATTCAAATCTTTTTTTCCCAACAACGCAGTTGAATTTTTTATCAGTTATTATGACTATTATCAGCCCGAGGCTTATGTAGTAAAAAGAGATTTATACATAGAAAAAGATTTTGCAGTAAATGAAGAAATTGACCGCCTCCGATTAAAAGCTACAACTTCATTAATTGAAGGAAGAAGAGATGTAATTATTGTTGCGAGCGTTAGTTGTATTTATGGAATTGGGGCCCCGGAAGAATATGCAAGACAAATTCTTTTCCTCCGAAAGGGTCAAATCATTGAAAGAAAAAAACTATTGAGAAATCTTATTGATATTTATTATACACGCAACGATGCTGATTTTACAAGGGGAACATTCAGAGCACGCGGTGATGTTGTTGAAGTAATACCGGCATATCAATATGAAGAAGCGGTTAGAATAGAATTTTGGGTCGACGAAATTGAACGGTTATCTATTATTGATTCAATAACCGGCGATGTTATTGAACATGTTGAATCAACAGCAATTTATCCTGCAAAATATTTTGTAACAACAAAAGAACAGGTTAACAGGGCTATTCAAACTATTGATGAAGAACTGCGGGAACGATTAAAATATTTTTGGTCTCAGGAAAAATATGTTGAAGCCCAGCGGCTTGAACAGAGAACAAAATTTGATATCGAAATGATGAGGGAAATTGGATATTGTTCAGGAATAGAAAATTATTCCCGCCACATGGATGGAAGACCACCTGGTTCGCGGCCGTTTTGTTTGTTTGATTATTTTCCAAAAGATTACCTATTAATTATAGATGAATCTCATGTTACTGTTCCCCAGATCCGTGCAATGTATAATGGTGATCGATCACGCAAAGAAGTATTGGTTGAACATGGGTTTCGATTACCAAGCGCACTCGATAACCGCCCGCTCAAATTTGAGGAATATGATGCTCTTACAAATCAGGTTGTTTATGTTAGCGCAACTCCTGCGCCATATGAACTTGAAAAAACACAGGGTGCGTTCGTTGAGCAAATAATTCGCCCTACCGGCTTGCTCGACCCCGAAATAGAAGTTCGTCCGATCAAAGGGCAGATTGATGACTTAATAGGCGAAATAAAAAAACGTGTTGAAATAAAAGAAAGAATTCTTGTTACAACACTCACAAAAAAAATGGCAGAGGATTTAACTGATTATCTCGATAAGTTAAAAATAAAAGTCCGTTATATTCATAGTGAAGTCGATGCGCTTGAACGTGTTGAAATTATTCGTGATTTGCGCATAGGAGATTTTGATGTTCTTGTTGGGGTTAATTTATTGAGAGAAGGACTGGATCTTCCTGAAGTTTCTCTTGTCGCAATTATCGACGCAGATAAAGAAGGGTTTTTAAGAAGTGAAAGATCTTTAATGCAGACTGCTGGCAGAACAGCACGTAATGTGAATGGAAAGGTTATAATGTATGCTGACGTAATCACCGAATCGATGAGAAAAACAATTACTGAAACAAACAGGAGAAGAATAATTCAAAAAGAATACAATGAAGCAAACAATATACAGCCAAAAACAGTTTATAAAAGCGTTGAAGAAATTTTGAACTCGACTTCCATTGCAGATGTAAGAAAGAAGGATTATGAAAAACAGGAAGCGGCATTTTCTAAGGTTGCCGAACCAGTTATAAAATATATGAGTGATGACCAGAAAAAAGATTTGCTTGATCAGATGAATGAAGAAATGTTAAGTGCGGCAAAGGATTTGGAATTTGAACGAGCCGCAATGTTAAGAGACGAAATAGAAAAACTTAAGAAAATGCTGAAATAATTTTCACCTGATTCGGTAAATATATTTTTAGTTATTTAGCGGAGCGGTCAACTATTTTTTTTATTTCTCTTATGTGAGCCGGGTTTGTTCCACAGCAGCCGCCGATAATATTTACTCCACAGGAAAGTAATCTTTCAACTTTTGGCGAAATAACTTCAGGCGTTTCTTTATAAACATTTTTACCATCGATTAATTCGGGCAGGCCTGCATTAGCCTGTGCAAGTATTGGTATTGAAGTTAACGCTTTCATTGCTTTTACTACTTCTATCATCTCATCAAAACCTCTTCCACAGTTTGAGCCTAAAATATCAGCGCCGGCACCAGTCAACCGTTGAACAGCTGTTTCAACATCAACGCCCCACATTGTTTTCAGTCCCGATTCAAAAGTCATAGTTGCAGCAACAGGTAAATTTGTTTTTTCTTTAGCAGCACGAACTGCCGTTTCGGCTTCTTCAATTGACATCATTGTTTCAACCACTAATAAATCAACTCCTCCCTCAGCCAAAGCTTCTGCTTGTTCGGCAAAAGCATCATAAGCGGCCTGCAATGTTAAATCGCCATATGGTTCTAATATCTGGCTGGTAGGACCAATGGAACCAGCGACAAATTTTCCTTTAGGGCAAACTGCTTTTGCATTCTCAGCCGCTTTTTTATTTAATTCCCTTACCCGGTTTTCAAATTGATGAATTGCCAGACAAATTCTTGTGCCGCCGAATGAATTAGTTTCAACCAAATCTGAACCCGCATCATAATAATCTTTATGAATAGATTGAACAATTTCAGGATGAGTTGCATTCATTTCTTCAGGGCAGGAGCCGGGAACCATTCCTCTTCGTTGTAGCTCTGTTCCCATTGCACCGTCTGATACCAAAATAATTCCGGATGATAGTTTTTCTAAAATAGCGGCCATATGTTTTTCTGGATCGATTTAACAAATGTTTATTAATACAATTATAAACCAAGTTTTTGTTTTAACCAAGAAGGAACAGCATCTTTGTGAACCATGATAGCAACGGTTTTCAAGCGTGCATATATTTCACTCATATACCAATAACCATCATATTTTTTATCCTTGGTTCCCCAGGAATTTTTTACATAATAAAACTTGTATCCGCGCTGGTCTTTTGCAAGGCCGGTAATGTGCATTAAGTGATCATCGGTAGTCGTCTGGTTATCGAAAGCGCTTTGCCTCATTTCTTGTGTTATAAATTTTTCTTTTACGGGTTCTTCTTCTTTATCTGTGTCTTTGTCTTCATCGCTTTTTTCCTGTTCATCCGATTGAGGAATTATTGCTAATCCCTTTTTTCGATCAAAAGTTTTTTCAGAAGTGTCGCCATCCCACAAAACAGAATAACCGCCAGCAAGCGAGGTATCGATTAGATGAATCATATCGTTAATTGGTAAATTGAAATATTCATCACGGCTCCAGTTATCCGGAATCTCTAAAACAAATTTTGAATAAAAAGGATGATGTATGTAAGAAGTAAATTCAATATAATCATTGGGATTAAAACCAAGCGAATCCACAAAACTTTTGGGCGTAAATTTTCTTCCCAGGTAATTAAATTCTTTTTGAGGAACACCAAGATAAATATTAAGAATAGATTCTATAACCTGCGGCCATATAGGTGTAACTTTACCGCCTTTGTTTTTAGAAATTGCCTCAACGCTCGCCTTTAAAACCGCATCCATTTCACCATGATTATGTTCTTCCTCTCCGATATTCATACCTTTATAAATTTCTTCCGGAACCATTCCGTACTTTCTGATCACATTCATTACATCGTGACCTTGTCCACCAACGCTGAAATTTGTTGTTCCTGAAAGTCGGACATAATTAAGCGCTTTTTCCGGATATGCAAATCGAACCGGCCACATTGTTGATAATTTATGCTCTCCTTTTCCTAAACGAATTAATTCAGTTTCAACAAAAGAAGTTGTTGCAAAAGACCAGCATGTTCCTGTTTTTGATTGATTTTTTACTGGAGTGGTTTTTATCTGGTGAATCATTTTGAATTTATAAACATCCTCGGATATTTTTTTCTTTGCCTGTGCGTAATTAATGAGGCATGACAAGATTATAATGGTTACAATTAACTTAACAGGTTTCATGATTCCTTCCGGGTTGTAATTAATAAAACAAAATTAGTTGTTGGACAAATTAATATCACTAAATTTATTTAGAAGAATACTAATTGCTTTTTATCCCGAAGCAGGATAATTTCAAATCAATATTTATAAAAGGATAACAAGTGAATATAAAAAAAGTAGTTTTAGTAATTACTTGCTTATTCATCTTTAATATATTATCGGCACAGTCAAATAAATATGGATTGGTAATTCATGGCGGGGCGGGAACAATTATCAAGAAAAACATGAGTCCCGAAAAAGAACAGGCTTACTCGGAAAAATTAAAAGAAGCATTGGATAAAGGATATTCTGTTTTAGAAAATGGCGGAAGTTCTTTAGATGCTGTTATCGCCAC
>DAIEQP010000005.1 GCA_027347805.1 Ignavibacteria bacterium
GATAATAACCCCCATACCGGTGTAATGAGTTATAACGACAGCATTACTAAAATTCCAAGCGCAACAATTGGACTAGTAGATGCCGACTTTTTAAGCAAGGCGTTAAAAGAGGAGCCTAATCTTAAAATTACTTTTCAGCTGGATTGCAAATCCTATGGATTGGTTCAATCTTACAATGTTATTGGAGAATTAAAAGGAAGCGAAAAGCCAAACGAAGTAATTGTAGTTGGAGGGCATTTTGACAGCTGGGATAAAGGATGCGGTGCACACGATGATGGGGCTCCATCAGTTCAATCAATTGAAGCAATTGAATTGTTCAAAAGGCTGGATATAAAACCTAAAAGAACTATTCGATGCATATTGTTTATAAATGAAGAAAATGGTTTACGCGGCGGGATTGAATATGGAAAATATTCTGAGACTGCCGTGGAAAATCATATAGCGGCAATTGAATCTGATCGAGGAGCATTTACACCAAGAGGTTTCAACGTTACGACAGATTCATTAACATTTCAAAAACTATTAACATGGCTTCCAATATTAAATAAATCAAAAATTGACTGGATTAGAAAAGGCGGCAGCGGTGCCGATATCGGTCAGATAAAAAATTGTAAAGCTTTATTTGGTTTCGTTCCGGATGATCAGCGATATATGGATTTACATCATTCGGCAAATGATACATTTTCTTCTGTTCATCCTAGGGAAATGGAGCTCGGAACATCTGCACTGGCAACGATGATTTACTTAATAAGTGAATATGGACTATAAAAAAAGAGACGCACGTTTGTGCGTCTCAATTAACTGACTAGCGTCTTCTCTCAGAACCCCTCGATTCACGTTCACCTCTGCTTTCACTTCGACCTTCGGATCTGCTATTATTATTTTCGTTTCTAAAACTTGGCCTTTCGTTGTTACGTTCTTCTCTCCTTTCTACCCTGCGCTCAGATTCCATCCCTCTCTGAACTTCATTTCTTCTTTCAATCTGCTGTCTCTCAGCTTCTCTTTGACGAACAGCTTCTCTTCTAGCATTTTCTCTCTGTTGATTTTCTTCTCTTCGTTTAATCGACTCTTCTCTTGCTGCTTCTCTTTGATTATTCTCTTCACGTGAACGCTGAATTTCTCTATCAGAATTTTGTCTTTCAATATCTCTTTGATTTCTAATTTCCGAGTCTCTTGTGCGTTCTTCATTTCTAGAACTATTTCGTTCAATTTGATTAGCATCTCTTTCAGCAAATCTTGGCGTGCTTAATTTATCACGTTCGAATGTAGCAGAACGATCACCTCGTCTTATATCAAATTTTTCTTCGCGGTTATTTCTTGTTAATTCATCCTGCGATGGCCTGTAAGTATAAATTCTGTCTCTATCTCTTTCGCGTGATCTTTCAAATTCTTCCCGGTTATCAATTGAACGTATTTCTCTTTCACCAATTCTGTATCCGCCTCTTCTTTCAATAAAAGATCTATCTACTCCGCCATTTACAATTCTATCACGATCATAATAAAAATTATTTCTGTATTTAGTAGCTCCAAAAATTTTCGAGCATCTCCAGTCATCCAGCAGATAATGATGAATATGTGAATGGCCGAATCTTCCGTAACTTATGAAATTCCACCAGCGATGATTTGAATGCCATCCGATTGAGAAGTGAATACCCCTATGTATATTGAATGAAGCGTATGGAGGTAATGGAGCCCAGCCGATATAATCATCGTTATAACGCCATTCAACCCACGAAGGTGCCCATTCATAATCAGGAATCCATATCCAGCCATAATAATCATCTAAATACCATCTGCCGTAATGATAAGTAGCCCAGCCGAATGGTTCATCAGAATCCCAGTACCATCCATCATTAGTCCAGCTCCACCGGCCGATGCTGTAAGGACGCCAATCTCTATGAATATTACGCGGATGCCATGCAACAACATCACCATCAAGTTGAATCCAGGAACCATATGGACGAAGTGATGAGTAAAAAAATCCAAAGGAAACTTCAATTCCAGGTTTAGCATTAATTATTGATCCGAATAGCATCATTATTACGAAGTATGCAAATATTATCTTTTTCATTTTCAACCTCTAAATGTGTCAATAATTACGTTCCAAACTGAATGCCAGAAAAAAACGAGTAAATTTGGATAAATTTGCTTTAAGAAATTTTCATTGTTCAATAAAAAATACAATATGAATTCTTCCCTGGACAGAATCTATTTATTGATTTTTGCATCTAACACTTAAAGATTACAATTAACCGGGATTTCTATGACATTAACAGATCAAACTAATGATATTAATAATATAACAGCGAATACAATTTCTTATGATTCTTATTTGGAGAAGTTAAATCAGGCTGCCAATGTTGACGAGACAAATTTGAATGAGGAGGAAAAAGATAATCTTTCTAAAACCAAACTAAATATTCAAAGAGTAAACAGAATTCATAAAACATACAACGCAGATGAAAATTTAAAAGCAATAGTTTCCAAAATTGATGCGCCTCAAAAATGGATCTTGATTTCAGAGACCTGGTGCGGAGATTCTGCTCAGAATGTTCCTTACATTGTTGAGATGACAAAATTCAATCCGTTGATAGATCTGGAAATTGTTTTAAGGGATGAAAATCCTGAATTCATGGATTTATATCTAACTAACGGAACTAGAAGTATTCCAAAGTTAATTGCATTTAATGAAGAAGGACAGGAACTGTTTCAATGGGGGCCGCGGCCAAAAGAAGGTGCTGATTTAGTTAAGAAATTAAAAGATGAAGGGAAATCAAAAACAGAATTTCTTGAACAGCTCCATCTGTGGTACGGAAGAAACCGTGGTAAAGCTTTGGAAAAAGAATTTATTGAATTACTTTCTTCTATCTAACGATCATAGCTGAACGGAAAATTAATCAAGATCTTAGTCTCAATCGGTTCACCTTTTTTAATACCGGGTGTAAATTTAGATTTTTGTAAAGCTGTTTCAACCAATTGATCGCAGCCATAACCAACACCATCAATAATTTTAGAGTGAGTAAAGTTTCCGGCTTTATCAACAATTCCTTCAATCAGAATCATTCCTTTTAATTTTAGAGCTTTAGCAACATTAGGAATCTGAAACAGAGAATAAATTGTTGCCATATCATCTTCAGGTCTCGGGCATCTATCAGCTTCGCATAACACCGAAAGATTTTCCTCATATTTTCTGGTTTCTTTCTGTATTTCAACTTTCTGAGGTTCCTCTTTTACAATCTCCTGCTTTTTATGAGGTAAATTAAAATGAATATCCAAAGTCATCTGAGATTCAATTGGTTTACCATTTTTTGTTGCGGCAATGAAACTTGCCTGGTTCACTAATCTTGCAGCTTCCTCATCGCATCCGAGCCCGATACCTTTTAGAATTTCCGATTTTGATGGCTGCCCTTTTTCATTAATGTAAACCATCAATGTTACAATGCCTTCGAGTCCAAATTTGAGAGCATCTGCAGGGTAAACAATTTTCTCCTGAAGTGATTGAACAGAATTAATCATTGACGGCTGGGTAAAAATATCTGGGGTCTTTTCTTCTTTTTCTTTTACTGGTTCAACACTTTTAATATTGGCTTTTTGATCGGCTGCTGCTTTTATGATTTCATTTTTATTTGCAGGTGCTTCAATATTTGGTTCAATTGCTTTAACGGGTTTATTGATAGTTTGATTAACTGCAACCTCTACCTTTTTTTCCGGTTCTCGGAATTCATTTTCTAAAGGAACATTTTCAAAAATTTGTTTATTGATTTGCTGACCGTTATGAAATGATAAAATGCTCAGCAATACTCCGCTTGAATTATACAGCTTTTCATCACCATCCTTGATGCCATTATTAACGAAAAATTCAGATTTCAGATTTCCATTTTCATGATATTCCCGTATCCAGCCATTAAGTATACCCTTGCTGAATGTTTTTTCAGTCATCAATTTTCCGTTTTGATAATACCAAAATGAAGTTCCATCAAGTATATCATTCACATATGAAATTTCACTTTTAATTTTATGATCGGGATAATAACTTTTTACTATGCCATCCTGTGCAAATACAATTTTTGCAAACAAAAAGAGGCAGCAAATTATTTTAGAAATTTTTGTATTCATCTATCAACTATTTTTTTCAACTTTGGCAATTGCTTTCAATACTATTTCCAAATCAGTTTCACTTCTGAATCCGCTGAATCCGGCAGAAAGTTTTGTTCCATCTTCCAAAGTAACCGGCTGTCCCCCTTCCCACCCGATAAAATCAGGCATTTTAATTCCAAAAGTATCTTTCAGTTCGCCTGAAAATACTTTCTTTTCGAATTCACCTGTTCTGAATCCGGTTATCCACACCTGACTAGCTTTAGTCCATGCTACACGAAAGCACTCTCTTCCGCGTATAATATCAGTTCCCCAAATTTTACCATTAACCCTGCCTGATTCATCAATAATACAAACAGCAACATTTCCGTTTGCCTTAATAAAATCCTCTTCAACTTTAGCATACCCGGGCACCAATAAATCAATCTCATTAATTATCTTTTCAATTTTCAAGGCTAATTCTTCTTTGTTCATTTTATAAATTCCTTAAATCAAATTACTGTATTGTAATTGTTGTTCTGCTTCTCAAATCTTTTGATGAAGACCCGGCTGCAAAAATGTAATCACCCGGTTCAACAACCCAGTTATGTTTCTGTTCATCAAAGTATGCCAAGTCTGATGCATTCAAATCAAAATTTACTTTTACACTTTTACCTGCCGGTACAAGAACTTTTTTAAATGCTTTCAGTTCTTTCTCTGCTCTTTTTACAGCCGAATTCACTTTACTAACATAAACCTGAACAGTTTCATATCCTGTTTTTGTTCCGCTGTTTTTAATATTTAATGAAAATTTAACAGCTTCATTTTTTCCTACAACATTTTTAGCTACTCTAATACCGGAATAGTCAAATGTTGTGTAAGACAATCCAAAACCAAAACAAATTTGAGGAACAATTGCTTTAGTATCATACCATCTGTAACCTACTAAAATACCTTCAAGGTAATTTGCAGTTAAGTCTTTACCAGGAAAGGTATTTAAATATTGAGCTGGCGTTTGATTTAGATCAGCAGGAAAAGTAAAAGGCATTTTACCGGATGGATTAACATTACCAAGCAATACATCTGCAACAGCATTTCCAGCCTGCGAACCATTGAACCATGTATAAAGAACTGCGCCGGCCGAACTTAAAGTTCTATTCATATCTGTCGGCGCGCCTGCAACAACACATACAATGGTTTTAGGATTTGCTTCCGATACTGCTTTAATCAACTCATCCTGGCCGTAAGGCAGTGCAAGACTTTTTCTATCAGTGGCTTCTGTTTCAACATCATGATTTGTCCCGGCAAATATGATTGCTACATCAGAATTCTTTGCAGCCTCAACTGCTTCTTTAATTAAATTCTGATCCGGTTTATCAGATGGTACTTTCTGAAATTTTTTATAATTAATTGTATCGTAAGATGGATTATATCCATGAACAACCTGAAGCTGAACATTTTTTCCAATTTTGTTTCGTAAACCTTCTAAGGGAGTTACTTCATATCTCGCTTTAACACCGGCACCAAATCCGCCAGTAGCATGTTTATGCATTGCATTATCACCAATCACAGCAATCTTTTTAATTTCATTTGTATTGATAGGCAAAAGATTATTTGAATTCTTCACAAGAACAATTGATTGAGATGCCACATCATATGCAACTTTGTTATTTTCAGCCGTTGATACTGCTCCTGATAATTTATCAACCCTGTTTTTCTGCGTCAGTATCATAACACCCAAAATTCTTTTTACCTTACCTTCAATTACTTTTTCAGGCACTTTTCCATCTTTAACAGCTTTGAAAAGAGAATCTGCAAAATAAACTTTTCTGAATGAGCCCATTTCAACATCAAGGCCGTTTAATGCGCAGTTAACAGTGCTGTGAGTTCCTCCCCAATCAGAAATTACAATACCATTAAAGCCCCACTCACCGAATAGAATTTTATTTAGCAAATAATCATTTTCAGAACAGTAACTTCCTCTGAATTTATTGTATGCAGTCATGATTGATAATGCATTTCCTTCAGTTATCGCAGACTTGAAAGCAGGGAGATAGATTTCCCTTAATGTTCTTTCATCCATTTCAACATTTACTGTTCCCCTGTTTGTTTCCTGGTTATTTGCTGCATAATGCTTTACACATGCAGCCACACCATTGCTTTGAACACCCTTCACATAATTTACAGCGAGTCTTGAATTTAATAATGGATCCTCACTCATATACTCAAATGTTCTTCCTCCGACAGGTATTCGTGTGATATTAATTGCAGGTCCGAGTATTACATCCTTTCCCCTCATTCTTGTTTCCCAGCCCAAAGCTTTTCCATACTTAAGAGCTAATTCCTGATTCCATGTTGCTGCCAATGCCGAACCAGTTGGAAAGAATGTAGATGAATCCAAAGTTGTTTTTGCCGGTTTGAATGAATTAAGCTCGGTATCTTCTCTTACTCCGTGTGGTCCGTCAGAATATTTTAAATCATCAATTCCGAATCTTTTTACTCCTGCAGAAGTAAATATTCCATTTCCATGAAGCATCGCAATTTTCTCTTCGAGAGACATTGCTTTTACAATGCTATCAATTCTTGCTGCTTCTTTTTTTGTTAGCTGCAGTTTGTTTTTTTCTTCACCAGTACGCTGAAAAGCAAACAACGTTCCCGAAACAAAAATTGAAATAATGAGAATGATTACTAAGTCTCTTATAAGAATTCTTTCATGATCCATTTTAATAATTTTCATATTTGTCCCAATAATTCAACTGATATATTTAACAATTCTTCTGACGATGAAAATCACCATAAGTGAATGAACTTCATTATTTATTAACTGATTTATAAATCAATTCAATACCTTCTTTCTTGCCAAGATTTCTGCTGTATTTTTTATCCGTCGAATTATTCCAATGTTCCGTAACTCCAAGACTTTTTAGAATTGTTCCATCACGTTCCGGGTCATATACCGATCCTGAAGGCGGATTGTCTGCCAATGCCATCTCTTCCATTGCATGGTCACTATAAAGCATATCAGGAGCATCAGGCCATTCAGCAAGAGCAAAGTCTAGTACAACCGATTCAACGGCAACACCATCCTGAGATATAAATAAACTGCCTGGCCAATTATTGTTAAATGGTGTCAGAGACCATTTAAAGGAGGGTATTCCACCAACAAATTTATTACTATAAATTCCATCGAT
>DAIEQP010000122.1 GCA_027347805.1 Ignavibacteria bacterium
TGTTACTTATGAATCATGCAGCTGGAATTATTTACAGATGCTGAAGTTCATGCAGGATAACGCACCATCAATCGGGACAAAAATAATTATGCCGGAAGTATCAGATTTCAATCGCACAATTTCTGATGCTGTTCTTTCCGATCAGGCTGCTTCGAACAATGTTTCAATTGTCGGCGGGCATATTTACGGAGGAGGAATTGCGCCTTACCCGCTGGCGGTGTTAAAAGGAAAAGAAGTTTGGATGACAGAACATCTCTCTCTCGATACAACATGGACCGGCGCATTTAATACAGGATTGGAAATTTATGACTGCATGAACGCGGGAATGAATGCTTATATCTGGTGGTACATAAGAAGATTCTACGGACCGATTGATGATAACAGCAATGTTACAAAACGTGGTTATGTAATGTCGCAGTACGCGAGATTTATCCGTCCCGGTTATTATAAAGTAAACGCTTCTCCAAATCCGCAGGATTATATTTATGTAACCGCATACAAAAGCGGAAGCAAAATTATTATTGTCGCAATCAATAACGATTCAAATTCTGCAGTCAGCCAGCAGTTCATTTTAAAGAATGTAACAGCGAATTCTTTTACTCCCTACACAACAACTAAAACAAAAAACTGCGTGCCCGGAAATAATATAAACTCTGGCGGCGGCAAATTTACTTATACACTTGAAAAGCAAAGCATAACAACGTTTGTTTCAAATTAGTTAACCGGCGGTGTAAATTTTAATTGAATGATTAAGATTGTAGTGAATTTAAATTTTTGGTAAGTTCCTGTTGAAGCTTCTCTCCCCCTGATGAAAAATTAAAAAAGTTTTGCGGGGTGTATTATGAAAACTGCGTGGCTTGTTTTAATTGTTCTTACTTTCGCGGCATGGATTATACCTGCCTATCGTTTCAGAAAAAGCAGATTCTTTTTCTTCTTTCTTCTTAATGTATTGATTGATCCGTCGATAGCGGTTCTCTCCCGAATCTTTTCAATTCCCACTTATAATTTTTTCCCCTTTGTTACTGTTGTACTCTTTTATTCTCTGCCGGAAAAGAATAACAGGATTGTTCTCCTAACATTAATTTCGGCAATTGTATTAATTCAGAATTTCAGCGATCATTCATGGCTGCCCCTTCTGATTGCAACAATCAACGCGCTTTTTATAATTAACTTTTTCTCGGCGCAGATTTACGCGGAATATAAAAAGGATTTCACTGTATCACTCTTTCTTATCTTTCTCTTGATCGACTCGCTGAAAAATATTATTAAGATATTTCTCTTTTACAGGTTTCATAATTTATTCACTGCACTTTATGATTATATCCTAGCGTTTGGTTTTCTTATACCTCTTTTTATTTCATACTTCGGAATTGAAAAACGGTTCACACTGAAAAGAATCTATCACAAAGAAAGCGGTTCAAATATCAGTGAAAAGGAATCTGCCCCGGAAGAAATTAGTGAAGCACATTATCCCCATCTGGACGAACTGAAAAAGAGGGAATTGGAAATTCTTACTGTAATGTCTATGGGACAAAAACAGAATGACATCGCCAGGAATCTCTACATATCAAGAAAGACTGTTTACTTTCATGTAAGAAATATCAAGGATAAATTAAATATTAAAAGCACGGAGGAGCTTTATCATTTTGCTATTACGTTCAGCGGTCAGCTGAAAAAACTTTTACAGTTCGATGGAAGCAGGCGAAAAAAATTTAAACCCAACTAACCAATAAGAAAATCCTCCCGGTCTATAAAAACTGGTCCGTTGCATTCGAAAAACTGGTCATATGTCCAGTGACTTTTTCAATTCTTTACCCGTTCTTGCATTCAGTTTAAAATATTTCTTTCCATTCCACCTCTCATATTAGCGTTGATAAAATTCGGTTTCTTGTTCGGGGATGGAAAAACAAATTGCCTGTTTTAATTGCGGGATAAAAAATTGATTCAAAGAAATGCCCAAAAATTTCAGGAAATGGAGAATGAAACGGAGAAATGGAGAATTGAATTGACGCGGCGCACAATTTTTTTAAGAAATGAAGAATGAAATGAAGAAATGCCCGATGAAATCAAGAAATGCCGGATGAAACTGTGAAATGCCCGCTGAAATCGTGAAATGGAGAATTGAAGTCAGGAAATGCCGGATAAAATGAAGAAATGGCGAAAAACGATTAAAAACGCAGAATGCGATGAATTTTCATTCCGGCTTAAAGTAGTAAACATCAGCAGATCTAAATTTTGAATTGTTCGAAATGGTATCATAAATAAAACGCCAACTAAATAAGAGGTGAATATGAACCGGCACGAAACAAACAAAGCAAATATGGGCGCTGCAGTTGCGGCCCTTTTCGATGAAGAAAATGAAATTCTAACCGAGTTTACTGTGCTTGCACAGCCAGTCGCAAAATTAAAAACAATCCTTGCAGAAATCGGGACTGTTGATAAGAAATACATTTTTGCAACCGGCGGAAAGACATCAACAAAACTGAATGCTGAAGAGGAACTGCTTGAAGATCTTATGCCTGTTAAAAATGCTCTCTACGGTCTTGCTAATAAAACAGGCAACCAGGCACTTAAAAATTTAACCGGTGATAGCGAATCGGGTTTAAAGAAAATGAGGAATGCCGATTTTCTAAAAAGAGCTGAGGCAGTTCATGAAGCCGCCGTTAATAACCTGGCAGATCTTGATATCTATAAGATTACTGCGCCGGTGCTCGCAGAACTGAAAGAGAAAATTGATGGTCTCTCATTAGCAATTGGGGGGCAGGATACCGGCTACGCCGATAGAAGCGCATTAAGAAAACAGCTGAGTTCAAAATTCGATGAGCTGGATCTGCTTCTTTATGAAGAACTTGATAATCTTATTGAGCTCCTCAGAAAAAGCAATAAACTGTTTTATGATAAATATTTTTCTGCGCGCGGTATTAGGGACCTGGGCGGAGGCAGGAAAACAATTGAAGGTAATGGAGTTAAAGTACCTGCAGAGCAGCCGAAATAAATTTAAAGATGTCATGGCTCTTACGTGATAAGGTATCAATCAAATTACCCCGGGATTTATCCCGGGGTAACCACGCAGCAAAATACGTTCACTGTTTTAACTGTTCCGTATCGTCATGGTAGGACCATGACGACAACTGAAAAACAAAGTTTTGGGATAGAAGAAGCTGTTCTTTTGCTTTTGATTTTCCGGCCTCAAAAAAATATCGTTAAAAGAATGAACCTGCGAAGCGTAAAACAGAAAATGGGAGGATAATTAATTTCATAGGAATTCATTTTCTGTAGTGGAGCAGGTGAAATTCTTAGATATTTTTTTGCAGCCGAAGTTCTGGCGCCTGCCCCGTGAAGCGGGGATTCTTTTCTCCAAAGAAAAGAATAAGAGAATTATTCTTTTAATGTGCAGGAAGATTCCATAGATGTCATGGCTGTGCCATGACATAAGAATTAAATATTGATAGTTTTTTCGTCATAGTGGGACCATGATGACATACCCTAAGCGGATACATTAACCCCGGGATTTATCCCGGGGTAACCACTCATAAAAAAACATTAACGGTTTTAACCGTTCACGAAAAGAATACAACTCAATATTTCTTTTTACTTTTCTCTTGAAAGAAAAGTAACAAAAGTTCAAGTCTGCAAAAAATTGCCTAAGAATATCGGTTGTCCTTGTGCAGGGAATTGAATAAGCAGCTTGTGATAATATGAATGTAAAAGACAAATCGACGTGCAATTCCCAAAACGCACACGGACAATCTCATTCTTTATACGGCAATTTTTTGAGGACAGGGAAAGATTAAAGATGAATTAATACACGAATTATTATGCAATTCTTTTAATGTGCAGGAAGATTCCAAAGATGTCATGGCTCTGCCATGACGCCATATTCTAAACGCATACATTAACCCCGGGATTTATCCCGGGGTAACCACGCTTAAAAAAACATTAACGGTTTTAACCGTTCCGTATCGTCATGGCGGCATCCGGGGATGATAAAACAAATCCTGCTTACCGCATTAAATTTTTATTGAATATATATCCAATAAATTTTAAGTTGAATCCGGGGAAACGGCAAACTTTTCTATTGACCCCAATAATAGAAATATAAGTTATACCATATAGATTTTAGTTCTGCTAATTAAATAATTCTTATAGATGAAATTCGCTGCGCGCATAAACTATGTATAGCGAAGCGTGGGTTAATTAATATATAGGTGCGTTGACGCACTGAAAAATTAAAGCAGAGGAAATATAGATGAAAATATTAACTCAAAATGAAGTTGGTAGTTTCATTAAGAAAGTATTGAAAGCCAAACTTGAAAAAGATTTTTGGGGACATCCGTTTAGAATTTTTAGAGAAGAAGATTTACATACATGTGCATATTATCATTTACGGCGTTATTTAAAAGCTGATAGAAATTGGGAAATACTAAATGAACCGTTATTGCGTGATCTTAAAGATTCTGGTAAAAGTGCACAACCAGATTTAGTTTTATTTCATAGAGAAAAACCGAAATTAATAATAGAATTGAAATTTAAACGGACACTTTTTGGAATACAGAAAAAGGACAAAAAGGTTTTAGAAAAATCAGTTGAAAATAAAAAGTGGGCAAAGAAAGCATATTTCATTCAACTGATAATTGAACCGAAAAAGGAAACAAATCAAGAAGTGTTGTTATATCGTAATAAATTTATTCCAATCGTAATGCGTGAAGATAGACTTGTGGAATATAAAGAAGTGTTCTCAAAACGTCGCAAACCAGAGCCAAGAAAACGCACCTAACACGCAACTCAAAGCGACCGCGTCTATGACGCAGTCGTTTGATAAAGTTATTGGGTTTAGCTTTTCAGAATAGATTTATTTTTCAAAGTTGATTTGTAAAACGAAACTGATTTTAAAACAAAAAAGGTAGTTGCCGTAAGCGTCATTGTAGTTATGGGCGGCGCTTTAGTTGCAACGCCGTTAGGTGGCAATTTAAAAGGTGTTTATATGCTAGCTTTTATTTTCCAAAATGTTAATTCTGTTAAAACAATTTATCAATCAAATCCGATTGATTGGTTTAGCATTATAAAAGATATTATCCTTTTAGTTGTAGCAATAATTGGTGCATTTGCTGCAATAGTTGGTTTAAAAACATGGCGGAAACAATTAAAAGGTAACACAGAATATGAATTATCTCGGCGTCTCCTCAAAGCTGTCTTTCATGCACGTGACCAAATCAAGTATATAAGAAATCCATTCATGGATGGAGGTGAAATCTCTGAAGCAATTAAACAAAGTGGAATAGAGATAGAACCAAAAGATTTAAGACATTCCGTTAAATACTCACGTGCAGTTTATAGCATGCGTTGGAGATATCTTAGTGAAGTCCTCTCAGAACTTAAAATTGAATTACTTGAGGCGGAAGTTATTTGGGGAAAAGATATCAATAAAATATTTAAAGAATTCTATAACTGTGTTTCCGAACTCAATTTTGCAATTTATCAGCATTTAAATTCCCAAGACGGATTATTTGATCTCAGTAAAGAGGAGAGAAGGCAGAATAGTTTGATACTGAATGATACTAGTGATGATCCTTTGAAAAATGAATTCAGTGGTAAAGTAATTAAATCAGTAGAAGCTATAGAAGAATTTGTTAGACCAAAATTAAAAATATAATGCTACCTAACCCGCGTTTCAAGCGGAACGCTGTAGTCGGTCGTAACATTTGTAGTTCGCATAGTAGTGAAAGAAGTTTTAAGAAGTAAATAAATAACATAATCAGTAAAACAAAAAAAATATTGGTAACGTAAACCATTTGGCGTCCGCTTAAACGCAACGTCGTTATAGCGCTTATGGCAAATATTGAAAACATAATCGGCAAAATAAGACTTTCACAAGGTGAGATAGCAAGTATATCTTCTGCAAGAAAATATTTAGAGCAAATAATTACTGCTAAAGGTAATTTTATGCAACTTCCTCCACCTAAAGAATTATATATTATTGGTTCTTATAAACGTGGGACTAAGATTTCGCCTTTAGATGATGTAGATATTCTTTATACGATTGGCAATGTTAGAGAAACATCTCCCAATTTGTATTCAATTATAGATTGTGCATTCACCTTTAATTCCAATTATCTTGATACTGAAAATAATATTTCATCTAAAAAAGTATTGGATGAAATAAAATCAGAATTGGCAAGCTCATATTCACGTAGCGAAATAAAACGAAACAACGAAGTAGTTAATCTATATTTAACTTCTTATAACGCTGGTTTTGATATAATACCTGCTTTTTATGTAGAGTTTGCTAATATTTATCTTATTCCGCTAGGTAGTAATTCTACAAAATGGAAAAAAACAAATCCCAAGATAGACGAAAAAATATTAGATGTTCTTAATACAAAACATAATCAACTTCTAAAAAATGTTATACGTGTTATAAAATATTGGTTCAGAAAGAAAAAAATAAAGTCTTTGCGTTCCTATCATCTTGAAGCAATAGTTTATCATTTGTTTACTCAACTTAATCCAATTACAACTTATCTCGGTGGCGTTTCATTATTCTTTAGAAATATTAATTTCAGCAATTATCTTTCAAGCTGTCCAGACCCAACTAATATCTCGGAAAATCTTTCAAGCGATTTAACCCAAGCCGATATAATAACAATTACTACAGAAGCGAATAACGCACTTACAAAAATTGCAATAAGTGAGGAGGAGTTTGTAAAATATGTCGATTCAGATATTTGATGCTAGTTCTATTAAAAAAATAGCTGAAGATTCTGCTTATACTTTTAAAGGTCTTCACAAAACTGCCGATTGGTTTGACTTAAGTAGTAAATTATATCTTACAATTCCAATTCTTTTTAGCATAATTAGTTTGGGATTCGATTCTCATCTTCATCCAGTCATACTTAAAATACTTGCGGTAATAAGTATGTTCACTACTTCTCTTGTATTCATTAACCAAAATAAATATCAATTGATAGATGGATATCGAAAATTAGCAAACCAGTATAAAGAATTATATGACAGTCTTGAACTGGCTTTTAACAATAAAGATTCTGATTATGATATAATAAAAGCAAAAGATTGTATTGCACACCTTGATCAAAAAACTGTGAAATATCCAATCTCAAAAATTGGTAGAATATGGTCTAAAAAATTTATTACCAAAGAAATGAATCTTTCTTGGTTGAACCAATGATTTGCGCTATAACCAGCCGCTCAACATCCCGTAAAAATCACGGGACAGGCAGGACAGCCCCGCAGAGCGGGGTAAACTATTTTCAGTGCGGCATTGTTTTATTTATTGTGTTTGGTTTTCAAAGTTAAGTGTTCATTAAAGTAGTTTGTTCTTCCAGAGGGAGCCTCTGGCATAATAAACATTTTTATAAATTAAAAAGTAGTTGCGACTATTCGGCATAGCTGTTCTGGGCTGCCCCCGCAAAGAGCTCGGGGCAAGCTGGTTAGCGGCAACGTCGTAATATGGCTAAGAGTAATAGAGGTATATTATTATTAACGCATTACAAGATTATTTTGAAGACGATAACAATCAACCAATAATTGAATTTGAACTTGACAAAGCATCATTAAATGATGCTAGTTGGTTGAAAAAAGTTAAGTATAGGATTGGTTCGATGGTAATTCAATATAATTATCTTGAACGACAAATTGACAATTATATACACGAAATTATGAATGATGACTTTGAAGACGAAAAAGTGTGGATCTTTCTAGAAAATTTAGTTGCATCAAAGAAAATACAAGTGTTATCAAAGTTATATGATATCCATTTTGCATCATTAATATTTCCTGAAAAATTAATTGCTGATAAAAAGAGAATATTTATTGAGCTAGATAAAATTAGAGAAAGAAGAAATATATACGCTCATGCAAATTGGATTAACAGTGTGAATAGTGAGCATATTGAATGTAAAACTAAACGCATGAATGACGGTAAGTATTATCGATTGCATAAAAAAATATCTATCGGTGATCTTGACAAAGATTTATTAAGAATGAATAATATCCAATTAGGATTAGAACAATATCATGAAGAATTTATGGATTGTTTTTGTAATTCAGAAATTAAACTCAAATAATTGCCATATAACCTGCAACTCCCCGACAAAATTCGTCGGGACAGGCAAAACCGACTGCTCCC
>DAIEQP010000129.1 GCA_027347805.1 Ignavibacteria bacterium
AGGTTGCATTTCGCAAAGAAAAATTTTGGAAAGCGATTTTACGTTTCATTTTTATATATCAGTATTGTTTTTATTGTTAAAACCATAGTAAATAGAAATCTTGGATCTAAAGGTCTGCAACTTATAATTGCAGCATACAAAGACTTTTTTCAAAATAAAATGGGTAGAAGTGCCCGGTTTGATTCGTAAAGCGATATGAATATTGGAATAGATGCTAGAGTATTAGATAGAAAGATTACTGGTACCGGAAGATATCTTTTAAATATTTTAAAGGAACTTCCAAAACATGATATGATCAACAAGTATTATGTTTTTACAAGTAAGGAATTAGATATTGACCCGAATTTTTACCGGATCATACTTCGCAAAAGATCAAAATTGCCAATGAAATTATATTCCCCAATCTGGTTAAATTTTGAATTACCCAAATTGTTAAAAGAGAATAAAATAGAAATTCTTTTTGAACCAAACGTGCTTGTTCCGCTCAGAGATCTAAAATCAATAAAAATTGTTTCCGTAGTGCATGATGTAATTCCATGGCTGTACAAAGATTATTATCCGATCATATTTAGAAATTACCTCTCTTTTCTTTTTCCTAGATCACTAAAAAAATGTTCAAGGATCATCACTGTTTCGGAAACATCAAAAAAAGATATCGTTAAGTTATTCAAATATCCGGATGAAAAGATTTCGGTTGCATATAATACAGCTGCCGATCATTTTAATTCAAGGAATAATCCTGCTCATTTATTGAATAAATTTAGCCTTCCTGAAAAGTACTTGCTGTATGTTGGTGTAATTGAAAAAAGAAAAAATATTTTGGCTTTGGTTAAAATCATTGATGAATTACATAAAAGAAAAAGTGTGTTGAAACTAGTTATTGTTGGCCGAACCGGATATGATTCTGAAAACATAATGCCGCAAATAGAGAGCAGAAAGGAATTGATAAAGTACATACCATTCATGAATGATGAAGAACTTTCAGCCATCTATAAGAATGCGTTTGCATTTGTATTTCCAACTCTATACGAAGGATTTGGAATTCCGCCTCTTGAAGCAATGAAATCTGGTGTTCCTGTTCTTGCTTCAAATGTTTCTGCAATGCAGGAAGTTGTTGGACCGGGCGGAATTCTCCACGATCCCGATGATATTATGGGATTTACTGAAGACATCATTAAATTAGAAGATGATATTAAGCTTTATTCGGAAATGAAGGAAAAAGCAATCAATCAGGCTCAAAAATTTAACATAATCACTACAACTAAAACGATTGTTGAAGTATTTAATTCAATAACGAAATAGAAAATAATTTGAAAATATTAATAGTAATAACAAAATCCGAAATTGGCGGAGCGCAAGTTTTTGTTCTTAACCTGGTAAGAGAATTAATTAATCGCGGTTTCGATGTTGAAGTTGCAGCTGGAGAGGGGAATTATCTTACTGAAGAACTTGCTAAACTTAAGGTTACCTTTCATTATCTGCATTCGTTAAAAAGAAACATTAGTCTATTTAGCCACGTTTCATTTAGTCTTGATTTCTATAGATTGATAAAAAAAAGAAAGTATGATCTAATTCATTTGAACAGTTCAAATACTTTAATGGCGGTTCTCCCTGTAAAAATGATTAACCCTGCTCCGAAAGTTCTGTTTACTTTTCACGGATTGTCATTATTAGATAAAGATGCGGGTGCTAATCCGATATTGAAATTTTTCGCTGCGGTATATTTTAAGTTTTTTCTACGAATTGTAGATGAAACAGTATTTGTAAGTCAGGTGAATTATGAAGAATCTATTGAAAACCATACAGTTAACCATGGTGCAGTAATTTACAATGGTCTCGATCCAGCAAGATTGAATTATCTGAATAAAAGTGAAGCGAGGAAATATTTCTCACAACTTTGTAATTATGACTTTTCTGATTCATTTGTTCTTGGCTCAACCGGTAGAATTGCCTATCAAAAAAATTATGAATTCCTGATTGCAAATTTTGATGAGATAAAGAAGAAAATATCAAACATAAAAATCATTATAATCGGTGAAGGACCCAACCTTGTTCCATTCAAAAGCCTTGTAAAAGAAAAAGGATTTGAGAACGATATATATTTTGTGGGCCCCATCAAGGATTCTTATAAATATGTTAATGCTTTCGATGTGTTTACTCTTCCATCCAGATACGAAGGTCTTTCGATTAGCTTAATTGAAGCATTGTTTGCGGAGATTCCAATTCTCGCCACAGATGTTGGAGGCAATTTTGAAATTGTTGGCAAAGGATCAGATCAGCTGTTTCAGCTAAATAATATTACTGATTTTATCCATAAGCTGAACTTGATTATTTCTAATAAAGAATCCATTATTGTTTCAAATAGAAAAATGCAAAAAGATTTCAATCTCCAATACATGGTTGAAAAATATATTGGGTTGTATAACAAACTGGTATCGAAAAAATCATGAATCTAAAAGTTGCAATCGTTCATGATTGGTTAACTGGTATGCGCGGGGGAGAAAAAGTACTTGAAGTTTTTTGCGAATTGTTTCCTGATGCAACACTCATAACTTTGCTGCACAATAAAGGTTCGTTATCGCCAACCATCGAAAAGATGAAAATCCGAACTTCATTTATTGATAAACTTCCCTTGAAACACAAAAAATACAGAAGTTATTTACCGATTTTCCCGCTGGCAATTGAATTAATGGATTTTTCAGAGTTCGATCTAGTTTTATCAACTAGCCACTGTGTAGCAAAAAATGCAAAAGTAAGAAAAGATGCTCTTCATATATGTTATTGCCACACTCCAATGAGATATGTCTGGGAAATGTTCGATGAATACTTTGGAAAAGGAAAGTCGGGATTCGTTACACGAATAGCAATGAAAGTTATTGCACCCTTTTTGCGCAAGTGGGATGTAATCACTTCAAAAAGGGTAACATATTTTATTGCCAATTCACAAAATGTTGCAGGAAGAATCGCAAATTATTATAAAAGAAGTGCAGATGTTATTCATCCTCCGGTAGAGTCATCAAGGTTTCATCTTAATCAAAATGATTCTCAATATTATCTGGTTGTGAGTGCTCTGGTTCCATATAAACGTGTAGATATTGCGATCGATGCTTTTAATAAAATTGGTAAGAAACTAAAAATTGTTGGCACCGGTCCCGAAAGCAGGAAATTGCAGTCAATGGCAAAAGAAAATGTTGAGTTTATTGGGTGGAGCAGCGATGAAGATCTAGCAGAATACTATGCCGGTTCAAAAGCTTTAATATTCCCTGGTGTTGAAGACTTTGGAATTGTTCCTCTTGAAGCTATGGCATGCGGCAAACCTGTAATAGCTTTTGCAAAAGGAGGTGCATTAGAAACAGTTGTAGAAACTGATGAATTTAGTACAGGGTTATTCTTTTACAATCAGTCTGCTGAAGCATTGATTAAAGCTATAATGAAATGTGAATCTGTAAAATTTGATCCTTTCAAGATCAGAGAACATGCGTTAAAGTTTGAGAGAATAATTTTCAAGGAAAAAATCAAAAATTACATTGAAGAAAAAGCATCTGCACATTTTCCTTCTAAATAAAATCTTACGACATCTATTTAGAACCAACCTTTTTTATCAACGAAATAAGTTCCGGAAAAATATTTTTCACAACAATTCCCAAAGCGAATATTATTACAATGAGTGTAATTAAAATTCCTGAAAGTGTTCTAATAATTATTTCTGAAGGTTTTAAATGGTATATGCTGGCTTCATTAAATAAATAATTGAATATAAAATAACATACAAAAGATATTAGAAGAGTTACCGGAATAATAATAATCCCGCTCAAGATAAACTTACGATTAAATATTTTTTTCACTTTTGCATTAATATAAATAACCGAAACAAGCATATATATCCAGCCTGCCAAAACCGCAGCGGTAGCAAACGCAATCGAACCCGCTATTATCTGCATTGAAAGAATAATCAAAAGAATATTTAAGGCGGTCGTAATACTTCCAATTAATATTAAAAATTTTGTTTTACCAAAAGAATAAAAGACATTGGCCAAAATCGGGTTAATTAAAAATGGAAATAAACCAAGGGAATATATTCTCAGGACAGAATCTGTGGCTGAGGTATCAGCTGGAAGAAACTTTCCGTGTTCATACAGGATTTTAACTATTGGTTGTGCAAAGGTGAAAATTATTGTTATAAGCACAGAAGCGGAAATCAATGCGATTAAAAAAGCATAGTTTGTTATTCTATCAAATTCATCTGAGTTATTCTCACGTATAAATTTTGTTTGAATTGGCAAAAGGGATGTGCTTATTGCATAACCGAAAATTGTTAACGGAAGTAAACCAAGTTTAATAGCATACGAATAATGTGAATATGTTCCCTCGGTCATTCCAAATGCGAAATATCTTTCAAACAAAGTAACAATGCTTGGCAGCAATAAATTTATAAAGACGAGTGATATCGAAATTATCCAGGGAAAAATTTCAATTGATGTTTCATGATTTCCTTCTTCATAATTTTTTGATGACAATACAAATTGAA
>DAIEQP010000130.1 GCA_027347805.1 Ignavibacteria bacterium
CATAACGGAAAAGTCTGGGTGGAAAGCAAACTTGGTTCAGGTTCTACCTTCTCATTTGAATTGCCATTAGAATAAAATTGAAAAGCCGGGTGAAAGCCCGGCTCTCATTTCACTTATATCATTTCAGAAATTTTTCCAAGCGAATCAATAACATTTTTCCCAAGGTTTATTGTCATCAGTTTTCTCTGATTATCAAGAAGCGCCTGTCTATCACCCAAAGCCTGCGATTTAATCAAAACGCCAAATGTCATTGTTGATCTATCTTCACCGGCTTCATCAGGAATTGCTGCATCATTTTGAGGATCATATATGAACTGAATGAAAACTCCATTTCCGCCATCACCTTTGTGAAGCTGCCCGGTTGAATGCAGAAAGCGGGGGCCAAAACCAACAGTTGTTGCAACCTTAAATTTTTTCTGAATCTTTGTCCGAAGAATCTGGATTGCTTCTTCGGTTTGTTTATTCATTGTAGTGTAAGACTGAATTGATACATATGGATAGAGATTGAATTTGAAATCTTTCTGAACTGAAGAGAGAAAATTATTAACGATTTCCTTTACAGAGTTGCCTGAAACTCCACTTGTGATTTTCATTTCACCTTCTTCAACAGAAATAGGAAGTTCCGGAAGTTTTCCGTTTTCTTTATACTCCTGAACCATTTTGCGTGCAACGATTTTTGCTGATTCAACATTTGGCTGATCGAATGGCTGAATTGATATTACCCAGCTTGCTACAATTGTTGCAATTTCCCATCTGAAAAATTCAGCACCTAATTCATAAATGTCGTTAACTACAATTTCAATTACAGGATGGCTGGCTTTTTTCAAGTCATCAATTTTATCCTGATTTATTTTATCGCCGTTCAATTTTAGAATAACAAATAAACGATCGTTTGAATAGTACTCAGGTGTTAATATTTCTTCTCCAACTACTGGAAGAATTCCTTTCCCGATTTTACCTGTGCTTTCAGCGATTAATTGTTCAACCCATGCACCAAAATATGAAAGCCGTTCTGATGTAATGAAGGTTACCTTATCAATTCCTTTTTTGGCAAGCTCACCCATTACAATTCCTGCAGCGGCAGAATTATTCTGAAGCAGATCTGAATTCTTGCTGGAGAAACTCATCGCTTCAGCAATTCTTAAAAGTTTTGAAACATCTATCCCAATTAATGCTGCAGGTACAATCCCGAATAATGAAAGGGCAGAGTAGCGGCCGCCAATATTGGGATCATTCAGAAAAATTTTTCTATAATTGAGTTGTTTTGCTGTGGACTCGAGACCGCTGCCCGGATCGGTAATTGCAACAAAATGGTTACCTGCATTTTCTTTCCCAACCTTTTCAATTGTTTGATTGAAAAAATATTTCATAAATGAGAATGTTTCTACAGTCCCGCCGGATTTTGTAGAAACAATATATAATGTTTCTGCAGGATCAAATCGTTTTGCATAATCAAGAACCATTGTGGGGTCGGTGCTGTCCAGGACTGCCAAATCTAGAAATCCATCAGCGACTCCGAATGTTAATCTAAAAACTTCCGGTGCTAGTGATGATCCGCCCATTCCAAGTAAAAGAGCCTTCTTAAATCCCTCTTTGCGTACTGAATCGACAAATTCATTTATTTCTTTCAATGCAGATAAAGAAGTTCTTGCGCTTACAAGCCAACCAAGGCGGTTTGTAATTTCATCCGGTTTATCACTCCAGAGAGTGAAATCTTTCTGCCATATTCTTGCTGCAACTTTTTCTTCTAAAAATTTGTGCGCAGTTTTTTCATAATCGCTTTTATGGCTGCCGATATTAAAACTAATATCCATTTATTTACCGCTCCTTATCAATTGTTTAATTAGAAATTTCATCAAAATATTTTGCTGCTAAATTTTCTGCACCAATTTTTGTCTTTGCTTCAACAATGCATCGAATAATTGGTTCGGTGTTCGATTTTCTAAAATGTGCCCAATGGTCATCAAAATCAATTCTTAAACCGTCTTCGGTATTTATTGTTTCATTTGAATATTTCCCAACGAGATTTTTTATTACTTCATCAGGATTCTTCGAACCGATTTCAATTTTCTTTTTTGCAATGAAATACTGAGGCAATGATTTTTTCAGTTCGCTCATTGTTCCGCCGAATTCCAAAAGATGCTGAAGCATAATTACTGTGCCGGTTAAAGCATCTCTTCCAAAAACTGCTTTTGGCAGAATTACTCCGCCGCTTCCTTCACCGCCGATTACAGCTTTAACTTCCTTCATTTTCTTAACGACATTTGCTTCGCCAACGGGGGATCTGAAAACTTTACATTTATTTTCTGCTGCAACATCATCAGCAGCACGTGTTGTTGATAGATTAACAACAGCATTCCCTTTTTTCTTGGAGAGATAAAATTTAATGGCCTGTGTAATTGTATTTTCTTCGCCGAATGGTTCTCCTTTTTCTGTTATCATTACAAGGCGGTCAACATCAGGATCAACAACAAGCCCGATATCCGCTTTAAGTTTTTTTACTGCACGCATTGTTGCAGTTAAATTTTCAGGAATTGGTTCATGAAGACGGGGAAAGATTCCGCTTTTGGAACTGTTTATTGCTATTACTTTACATCCGAGCTTTTCTAGCAGCTGCGGCATCGAGTAAGCTCCGGCACCATTTACACAATCAAGCAGGACTTTAAATTTTCTCCTGCGGATCTTTGCAATACTTATAAAAGGAATATTCAAAACCGATTTAATGTGTTCATCCAATCCTTTAGTGTACTGAGTAACCTTGCCTAGCTTATTCCATCCTACATATTTTTTTTCAGTCTCATTAATAAGTTTAAGCATCTCAACATTTTCTTCTGGCGTCATAAACTCGCCGTTACGGTTCAAGAGTTTTAATGCGTTCCATTCGTTTGGATTATGACTAGCGGAAATTTGAATGCCGCCAACAGCTTTAAGATTTTTTACATTGAATAGTACTGTTGGAGTAGGGCAGATACCAATATCAATTACATCATTTCC
>DAIEQP010000137.1 GCA_027347805.1 Ignavibacteria bacterium
AACTATTCTTTCGCTCATTTAAGTGAATCCAAAATTTCTTCTACTTTTTCTTTAGTAATATTTTCGAAATAATCTTCATTAACTGCAAGCATCGGAGCGTAGCCACAAGCACCCATACATTCAACTTCTTCAAGAGAAAATTTACGATCCTCTGAGACCTGCATATGATCCAATCCTAATTTACCTTTTACCTGATCCCAAATTTGATAACCGCCGCGCAGCATACAGGATACATTCGTGCATACTTGCACATGATATTTTCCCATAGGCTTTGTATGATACATTGTATAAAATGTAACAACACTAAGCACATTCACCTTATCTATTCCAAGAATAAAAGCAATCTCTTCCATTGCTTCGTTACTCAGGTAACCATTCTGTTCCTGGGCAATATAAACTACCGGCATAACAGCAGCTAATGCTGTTGGATATTTTTTCCTAACTGCTTCTATCTTCTGTAAATTTTCTTCAGTGAATTTGAAACTCATAATTACCTTTATAATATCTCTGCGACTTTGAGTCTCTGCGTTTTTTTCTGCGAAGACGCTGAAACGCAAAGCAATTTATTTATCCGCTTCACCCATAACCGGGTCCAGTGAGCCAATGATTGCTACAACATCTGAAATCATTGCACCTGTACAAATTTTCGTAACTGCCTGTAAATTGCAAAATGAAGGAGAATGAATTTTCATTTTCCATGGCTGACCGCTTCCATTGCTGACAATATAAAATCCCAATTCACCTTTTGGATTTTCAGCTGAAAAATATACATCTCCTACAGGAGGATTAATTCCCTGATTAATGAGCATAAAATCATGAATTAATTCTTCCATTTTTGAATAAACTTCAGTTTTACCAGGCAATACATTTTTGGGATTGTTAGCCATAACTTCACCTTGAGGAAGTTTATCTAAACACTGATAAAGGATCTTAACGCTCTCCCTTACTTCATCTCCTCGTAAAAAATACCGGGCTAAACAATCACCTTCGCTATAAGTAGGAATATTAAAATCAACTTGATCGTAAAACAAATAAGGTTTTGCACGGCGGACATCATAAGCAACACCGCTTGCACGCAGATTCGGGCCAGTAACACCAAGAGAAATCGCATCCTCTCTTGATAAAACTCCAATACCTTCAAGACGTTCAATAAAAATTCTGTTATGAAGCATGAGGTGGTCCATATCTTTAAGGCCTGGCTCAAATGTATCCAGAAAATCTTTAATCATTCTTAATGCTTCACCATCGATATCTGCAGCAACACCGCCAATACGTGTATAACTTGTAGTAAACCTTGCGCCACAAATTCTGTCAAAAATTTCTTGAATTCTCTCACGTTCACGAAAAGTCCACATTACCATTGTAACAGCACCAACATCCATCGCAAAAGTACCTATAGCAATCATGTGAGCTGCAATCCTGGCAAGTTCCCCCATAATCATTCTTATCCATTGAGCTCTTGCAGGAGCTTCTATGCCTGCAAGTTTTTCTACAGCCAATACATAAGCAACATTATTGCAAAGTGTAGCAGTATAGTCCAGCCTGTCTGTATGAGGGATGAATTCAATAAAGCTCATATTCTCAGCCATCTTCTCGTAACCGCGATGAAGATAACCAAGTTCAGGCACAACTTTAATAACTGTTTCCCCATCCAATCTTAACACAAGACGAAGCACACCATGAGTAGCAGGATGCTGTGGTCCCATGTTAATTACCATTTCATTTTCTAATGTATCTTCTAAGGTGACGTTTTTATCATCAAGAAGTTTTTTGAAAAGTTTTTCGTCTGTATATACGTTTTGAATTTTTTCCATTCTACTCTGGTTTCTGTGGTAGCGGTAATGACCCGGGAATTCCTAACACCGGAAAATCTTTGCGAAGCGGATGATACTGAAATCCTTCCGGCATATACATTCTTCTTAAATCAGGATGATTTTCAAATACAATTCCATACATATCAAATGTTTCTCTTTCGTACCATTCTGCGCTCGGCCAAATTTCAACTACTGAATTTACTTTTGCGGGATCAATATCAATGTTAACTTTTAATCTAAGATTAATATTTAAGTGGAAGGAATAAATATTGTAAATCGTTGAAAATCTATTTTTTCGTGTAGCCCAGTCAATAGCAGTAATATCTTTACACATTACAAAAAGAAGTTCGGAATCATCTTTCAAAAATTTTGCTAAATCAAGCAGACTTTCTTTTTTAACAGTGATTGACAAATCATTTCGAAAATCAGATATCTCAACAACTGATTCTGGAAAACGATTTTTTAATTTTTCTATAATTGATTCTTTTATTTCCATTATCAGTTATTTATAATTTCCAGTTTAGGTTGAATTAAATCTTGAAAATCACGTGCTCGTGTCTTGCCAATTTTATCCTGTATTGCCATCAAAGCATTTAAGAGATTTTCCGGACGCGGAGGGCAGCCGGCAGTATAAACATCAACTGGCAAGAATTGATCAATCCCCTGTACAACACTGTATGAACGATACATACCACCAGAGGAAGTGCATGCACCCATCGCAATCACCCATTTTGGATCAGGCATCTGGTCATAAATTCTTCTAACAACCTGAGCCATTTTATAAGTAACAGTTCCGGCAACAATCATAAGATCACATTGGCGCGGAGTAAAGCGCATTACTTCAGAACCAAATCTGGCAATATCATATTTAGGATCTGCAGCTGCAATCATTTCAATAGCACAGCAGCTAATACCCATTGGCATAGGCCAAACAGAACTTTTACGCGCCCACCCAACAACAGCATCTATAGTTGTTGTAATAAAACCATCCTGAGTTAACTTAGCTTCTAATCCCATTTCAGACCACCTTTCATAAGAACATAAAGAAATCCAAGTTCAAGAACTACCAAGAATATAAACATCGGAAGGAATGCAAAAATTCCGTATCCGGAATAGAGAGTTTTGAATTGAATTGCCCAGGGATAAACATAAATAACTTCGATATCGAAAATTATAAAGAGCATTGCAACAAGGTAATACTTAATAGAAATTCTTTCGTGAGTTGAACCGACAGGATCTTTGCCGCTTTCATATGGCATTACTTTAATTTTATTTGGTCGTTTTGGCCCAAAAATAACAGAAGAAAAAACAACAGCTCCGCCAAATATTAAAGCAACTATTATTACAAGAAAAATAGGTATATAATCTATAATCATACTTGAATTTCGATTTTAAGTGTGCCAAAAATAAGGCGAATGAGGCTAGAAAGCAAAGAGAGCGAAAAGTTAAGAACAGAGAGTATAGAGTTTTACTCTATACTCTTAACCTGCGTTCTTCAATAAATTATGCTAATACTTCTGCAATTTTTGCTATTGCAATATCAAGATCAGGATAGCTGATTGTAAGTGGCGGAAGAAGTCGTAAAACAGTAGTTCCTGCTGGTAAACCAACAACTCCCTTTTCAAGAAGTTCAACAATAACAGGCTGAGACTTATCTTTCAGTTCAATTCCAATCATCAAACCAATTACGCGAATCTCTCGAACTTTAGAAAGTGTATATGACTCCAGTTTTTCCTTAAAATATTTCCCTTTGGCTGCTGCTTCTTCCCAGAGTTTATTTTCAATCATTACATCAAGTGCAGCAATTCCAGCAGCGCAAGCCAAAGGATTACCGCCAAATGTAGAACCATGCTTTCCTTTTTCAATCTGGATTTTCTCTGAACATAGTAAAGCGCCCATAGGGAAACCACCAGCAATTGATTTAGCAAGAGTCATCATGTCTGCTTCAATTCCGTATTGCTCAATTGCAAACATAGTCCCAGTCCGGCAAAATCCTGTTTGAATTTCATCTATGATCAGAAGAATTCCCTTTTGATCACAAAGTTGACGAACTTTCTGGAAGTATTCTTTTTGACCAATATTAATTCCGCCTTCACCCTGAACTAATTCAAGAATAATTCCGGCAGTATCATTATCAGCAGCTTCTGCAAGTTTTTCAAAATTATTATAAGGGACAAAAGAGAATCCGGGCACAAGCGGTTCGAAAATATCACGATATTCTTTTTTATAAGTAGCACTTAACGCACCATAAGTTCTTCCATGAAATCCCTTCATTGCAGAGAGAAATTTTGTTTTCTTAGTAACTGCTCGGGCAAATTTAATTGCAGCTTCCATTGCTTCGGTGCCAGAATTAGTCAGGAATGCTCTTGTCAAATTCTTTGGAGCGACACTAAATAGTTTCTCTAAGAATAATGCTTTGGTATCGTTATAATATGTATTGGCATTTGTAATCAAAGTTGCTGCCTGTTTTGAAATTGCTTCAACAACTTTATCGTTGCAATGACCAACATTTGCAACACTAATACCGGAAGACATATCAATATATTCTTTGCCCTGGTCATCCCATACGCGGGCATCTTTACCCTTTACAATAACAACATCGCGGCGCGGATAAACATCAAGTTCGTATTGCTGAATAATTGCTTTGTAGTCTTTCATCTTTTCCTCCTTCGTTTATGAGATGATAGTACCTTTTCCATTTAATGCATCAAGAATCGGATGCTCGGTTCTTCCATCTGAAATAATTACTGTTGTGTCTCCCCCTTCAAATAATTTTCTCATGGCAAGAATTTTTCTTTTCATTCTTCCTTCTACTTTTTCTTCCATTGCTTCAAGTTCAGCCTTAGACATTTTTGATACAAGTGAAGCAGGATCATTTTTGTCCAATAGAAATCCGGGAGCTTCAATTAATGAAATGTTTTTTTCTGCCTTCATTTCTGTCTGAAGAAGAGCAACTATATCATCATTTTCTGAATTGATTGCAAAATTATTTTCATCAATTAATGGGACGCTAAGTACGGGCGTGTACCCATTTTCTAAAAGTAAATCCAATAATTGTCTGTTAATTGATTTAGGCTTTCCTGAATAATCTCTTAGCAATAATGTTTTACCATTTTCGCGAACTTTAATTCCGCTGTTTCGTTTTCCCTGGATGACCTTTCCATCGAGACCCGAAAGACCAACAGCATTAATGCCTTTTTGCTGGCACAATTCTACCACACGTTTATTTTTCAATCCTGCGTAAGCCATCATCATTAAATCAATAGTTTCTTCATTACTTAAAACAGAATCATAACCGGAAAGTGATGTAACAACTTTCTTTTGGTAACCCATCTTCTTTGCAAGTTCATCACGCAATGCGTTAGCACCATGAACAATTATAAATTTTTCCTGGAGAGTCGCTAAATCGGAAATTATCCCTTCAAGATTCAAATCTTTTCCGCCGCCAATTTTAATTATAAGCATTGTAGCTCCAATAAAGAATTATTTTGGATTGGCTGCCAGTCATTCTCTCCAATAAATGGATCAGAACAAACGACAACCATATTTTCATTTTGTTTTATACTCATACCAAAGTAATCAGGATCCTCATTAAAATGAGAATAGACTAAAGTTCTATTACTATCAGTAGCAATTATGTTCATCGCTCTAATGTAAGATGATTTTTTCTTGATGATCTCGGTTCCTTTACTTACGGCTTCCTTAAAATCACCTTTGTCAAATCTCTTGATGTAATTAAAAATCTTCTCTGCACCAATCCTGCCATCCTCTTTTATTTTTACACCGCGAAGTTCGCCATTGAACACAAAAATATTTTTCTCATCATAAAAAGGCATATTATTCTCAACAATAATTCCCTCATCCTTAAAAGCGCTCCGGGCATGTACAATTAATCTTGAGGATGGAGGAAACTGCTTCAAATTATCTTCCCAGATTGGATTTACATTTTTATAGTAATTCCATTTCCCATCAATTGTGAATGCACAACCCCAGCCGTGTCCCTGGAATTCTTTACTGTTCTTTGAAACAGCAGCAAACTTTTCAAGGTATTCTGAAACAGAGAAATCATTTTTTGAATTAACATAAAGTAATCTGCACATATTTACACCGGATGTAATCCTGTAAATTCTAAACCTGTTCTTTCATCAAAGCCATGCATAATGTTAAACGCCTGTAATGCCTGACCGGCTGCACCTTTCATTAAATTATCAATTGCGCTTACTACCACAAGACGGTTAGAAAATTCATCTTTTTTAAATCCAACATCACAATAATTTGTACCGGCCAAAAGTTTTGGTTCCGGATAACGATAAATTCCATCGCTCTCTTTTACAATACGAATGAACGGTTCGTTACCATAAACATCACGGTAAATTTTCCAGATATCTTTTTCCTGCAAATCATTTTTCAGAAATACATGGCATGTAGCAAGTAATCCGCGAACCATATCAATTGCAGTTGCCGAAAAATGTACTGTGATTTTCTTCCCGAAAGAGAGTTCCTGCAGCATTTCTGCTGTATGGCGATGTTTAGTGGGCATATAAGATCTGACCACACCGCTTCTTTCCGGATGATGAGATCCATCATTTACTTTATTTCCGCCTTCACTCGAACCGGCTTTTACTTCAATAACAGTTCTATCTTCTTCAACCACACCAGCTTTATATAAAGGGTACAATCCTAAAATGCTTGCTGTAGCATTACAACCTGCCGAAGAAATATAATTTGCTGTTTTCATTTCCTCGCGATGCAATTCAGGAATGCCATAAACAAATTCATTTAATAAATCCGGGCGAGAATGTTTATGTCCGTACCATTTTTCATATTCGGCCGCATCTTTTAATCTAAAGTCAGCGCTCAAATCGATAATCTTTGGAGCCAGTGTTTTGTAATGATCAATTTTATTCTGCGAGCTGTTATGAGGCAGACACAAAAATAAAAGGTCACATTGTTCAAGTTCAGATGCAGAAACAAATTTCATCTGTGTAGCTTTACGCAGGTTAGGGTGAATTTTGTGAACAAATTTTCCGGTATAACTTTCAGATGTAACCTGGGCTACCTCAACATGCGGATGAAACAACAATAATCTTAATAGTTCACCGCCTGTATATCCCGAAGCGCCAACTATTGATACTTTTATTTTACTCATTTTCTACCCTCTGCAACTTGTAATATGTACTCAACCATTTTCTGCGGAATATTTACGCCAGTTGTTGAAATACTGTTTTTATATTCCATTGTATAGTTCACTTCATTTACCATTAATCCCTGCTCTGTTTCAAAAACATATATTGCAACAATTCCACCGCCAACTGCTTTAGCTGCATTAACAGAAATTTCATTCAACTCATCAGTTACTACGCAATTAGTAGCTTTTCCGCCGCGAGCTGTATTTGTAATCCAGTGAGGAGATGTTCTGTAAATTGCAGCAATGCATTTATCACCAACAACAAATGAACGGATATCTCTACCGGGCAGTTTTTCTCCATTTTCTATTCTTGTTTTCTCAACATATTTCTGGATGTAAAAAATTGAATGATGGTATGAACCCAAAACTGCCTTATGTTCAAGAATAGCTTCAGCAGCATCGCGATCATTAATCTTTGAAAGCAATCTTCCCCATGAACCAACAGCAGGCTTAAGAACAACAGGATAACCCATTTCTTCAATAGTTTTAAGAGCAGATTCTTCAGTGAATGCAACTCTTACTTCAGGCTGCGGGACACCATTTTCTGCAAGTGCACATGAAGTTAAAAGTTTATCACCGCAAATTGTAGCAACACCATAAGTGTT
>DAIEQP010000141.1 GCA_027347805.1 Ignavibacteria bacterium
TCTGACATTTTCTTGCCATTTTAATGAACCTCTTTCGATTTTTGGTCGCCAAATTTAGTAAAAAAAATGCTTTAGAAAAAATTTTTATTACAAAAAAGGCGGGTTTTACCCGCCTTAAAACGATTCACGAAAGGGGCTTACTTTGATGCTCTCATTCCAAGTTCTCTATCCAATAGGAAAAGAGATGTTTTATTATCCCCAATTAGTTTGAATTTATTTACAATTTGTGTTGCAGTTGCAACTTCTTCAACCTGTTCGGTTATAAAATAATTAAGGAATAGATTTGTTGCATAATCCTTTTCCTGGATAGCAAGATCAACCAATTTATTGATCCTATCTGTAATGTACAATTCATGTTTATGTGATTCTTCAAAAACCTGGGCCGGTGATTTCCACTCAAATTCAGGCTTCTGAATTGCTTCAAGAGTTACTCTTGCATCAACTTCATTTATGTATCCAAAAATTTTCATTGCATGACCATATTCCTCGCCAGATTGAACCTGCATCCACTTTGCCATACCCGACCAATTTTCTGATTCAAGGTATGCTGCCATTGAAAGATATAGGTATGAAGAAAATATTTCTGCATTAATTTGATCATTCAACGCTTTCTGCATCTTGTCTGAAATCATAATTTACCTCATATTGTTTATGAAAAATTATTTTTTAAGAGAAAAACAATTAACCTTAGTTATATGTAAATAATATAACGGATTTTTATGATTTTTAGTTCTAAATAAATGAGGAGTAAATGAAAAAATATTTGCTAATAGTGTTTTTTAGCTGTGTATTATTTGGGCAAAACAAAGATTTTAAATGGCAGACTTACTTTGAAAAATCAAATTATACTTCAACACCGGATTATGAAACGACTATAAATTATTTTAATAAACTTGAAAATCAATCTGGATATGCTAAACTGATTAAATTCGGTGAGACACCACAGGGACGAAATTTATACTGTTTTATTGTTTCTTCGGATAAGGCATTTTCTCCTAAACTGGCAAAGCAAAGCGGCAAACCAATTTTATTAATTCAGAATGGAATTCATTCCGGAGAAATTGAAGGTAAGGATGCATGTATGATGTTGTTGCGTGAAATACTTATTACGCGAGGAAAAGAAAATTACTTGAAAAATATAATTCTGATGATAATTCCTGTTTTTAATGTTGATGGTCATGAGAGAAAGAGTCCATACAACAGAATCAACCAAAATGGTCCTTCCGAAATGGGATGGAGAACTACAGCACAAAACCTAAATTTAAATCGGGATTATATGAAAGCAGATTCGCCGGAGATGCAGTCATGGTTGAAGTTATATTCATCATGGCTTCCCGATATGTTTATCGATTCTCATACAACTGATGGTGCGGATTATCAGTATACAATCACATATGGAATTGAAAAGAATAAAAACCTTCCGCCGCAGACAGAAAATTGGGTTAGAAATAAATTTATTCCTTTTATTCAATCGGAAACTGAAAAATCCGGTTATAAAGTATCACCTTATGTTACGTTTAAGAATGATGATATTAAAAATGGAATTGTCGATTGGGCTTCAACTCCACGATTTTCTCATGGATACACTGCAGTTCAGAATAGACCGGGATTATTAATTGAAACACATATGTTAAAACCATACAAAGATAGAGTGCTCGGCACAAAGGCAATGATTGAATCTGTTATCAAACTCTTATGCTCACAGAAAAATGAAATCTGCCAAATGAGCAAGAATGCAGATGCATTTGTGATTAATAATTATTATGAAAAGAAAAACTATTATCCGTTAACATTTTCTTTAACTGATCAATCATCAAAAATAAATTTTCATGGAATCGAATCTAAAATGGAAGACAGTTGGATTACTGGGAAACAAATTATTCGTTATTCAGGAAAATCAATGGATATTGAAATTCCATATTACGACAAATGTAAAATTAAGGATTCAGTTTCTGTCCCTAATTTTTATTTGATTCCGCGAGAGTATGAATATCTGGTAAATAAAATAAAACTGCATGGTGTTAAAGTTGAAAAAGTTAAACAACCCAGAAAATTTTTAGTGGAGAAATATAAATTTCGTAACATAAAATTTGCGCAGATGCCGTATGAAGGGCACTTTCAGCCGCAATACGAATATGAATTACAAAAAGATTCAGTGGATATTCCTGAAGGAACATTTATAATAAATACAAAACAGAGAACGCTGGGTGTAATTGTTCATTTGTTGGAACCGCTTGGCCCAGATTCTTTTTTGAAATGGGGATTCTTTAATACTATTTTTGAACAGAAAGAATACTTTGAAGATTATGCAATGGAACCGATCGCAAAAAAAATGATTGACGAAAATCCTAAACTTAAAGAGGAATTTTTATTGAAAGTAAATGAGGACCCCAAGTTAAAGGAAAATTCAAGACGAAGACTCAATTTCTTTTATGAAAGATCACCTTATTTTGATAATCAGTTAAATTTATATCCAATATTAAGAGTTGTTAATTAAAATGAAAAAAATATTTTCGCTAATTAAATTTTGTTTTTCTTTTGTTGGGATCTATACTGCCTTAGTAGTATTTCTAATACTTTTCTTCAGATTTATTAATCCGCCTGTAACTGCGTTCATACAAATGAATACAGATCCGCTTATTACGTTATTTTCTTCTGATGATTTTAAGATTAAACCAGTATCGATTAACAATACTTCAAAGTATCTTCCGCTTGCGGCAATTGCTTCGGAAGATCAAATGTTCTTCGACCATTTTGGATTTGATTTCGAACAGATTGAAAAAGCAATGAAAGAGAATAAGCATAGAAAGAGAATCCGGGGCGCCAGCACAATTACTATGCAGCTCGCAAAAAATATGTTTCTTAACAATACAAAATTGATTATCAGAAAAGGATTTGAAGCTTATTATACATTGTTGCTAGAATCGTTGTGGAGTAAAGAAAGGATTATGGAAGTTTATTTGAATGTTGCTGAAATGGGAAAAGGTATTTATGGAGTTGAAGCAGCATCGCAAATTTATTTTAACAGAGCATCAATAAAATTAAATCCGGTTCAGGCAGCAACACTGATTGCAATTTTGCCTAATCCAAAAGTAAGAAATCCTAAAAATCCTTCTGGGTATTTAATCGGAAGACGAAATCATATTCTTGATCAAATGAATATGATTGGTGGTGTTGGAATGTTAAAAGAAGGAATTAGTTATTAAATTATTTCTAATATTGCCGTTATCACCCGGTAAATTAAAAAGTTATTTGGTTTATTATGAAAATTAAAAAAGCTGTAATTACCGCCGCTGCAAGAGGCAACAGAATTTATCCTGTTGCTGATTCTGTTCACAAATCAATGTTGCCTGTGATAGATAAAGATGGCATACATAAACCAATAATTCAAATAATTGCGGAGGAAGCTTTTGGATGCGGGGTTGAGGAAATTTGCATTGTTTGCGCTCCAGGTGACGACGTAAAATATAGTGATCAGTTCAAAACGCTTTTTGAAGCTATCAAGCATGCGCCATTGAGTAACGAAGAAAAAGAAAAACAATCAAAGAGTATTAAAAATATACTTGAAAATGTTTCTTATGTTGTTCAGAATGAACAATTAGGATATGGCGACGCAGTTTATCTTGCGAAAAATTTTATTGCAGATGATTCTTTTCTCCTTCTTACAGGAGATTATTTATACATATCTTATAAAAAAGAAGAATCATGTGCACAACAGCTTGTAAATGCCGCAGTCGCAGAAAACTGTTCGGTTTCAGCTGTAAATCCAACTCCTGAATATTTAGTAAACAGATATGGTACTCTAACAGGTAAATCTTTGTTAAACAAACAGGGTATTTACCAGATAGAAAAAATTATTGAAAAACCATCTATAACCCAGGCGGAACTGGAATTGCAAACACCAGGCCTAAAGATGGGATACTACCTATGTTTTTTTGGTATGAGCGTATTTACATCCCACATATTTGATCTGCTTGAAGAACATATTATTGAAAATCCAAAAGGACAAGTATTACTAACACCTGTAATGCAAAAGTTAGTTGAAAAAGAAAAATATCTTGCGCTTGAAATTAAAGGTAATAGATATGATACAAGTAAAAAACTTGGATTAATGCAGGCACAGCTCGCACTTGGTCTTTCAAGCAATTTGAAAGATGAAATAATGGGAATGATAATCGAAACTACTGGTGAAGTTATAAACCGTTCATGAATTTTATGCAATCAAAAAACAAAATAAACAGATTCATTGAAGCAATAACATCGATTGATCCGGGTATCCGAAATAAATCCTTTGAACAAATTTGTCAAAAACTTTCAATTAAAGAACTTGTTGAAGAACTTGATGTATTGGATAAGTTTAGAAGAGATACGATAAATTTATACTTTAGAGTCAGAGCTTCAATATTTCTTTATTATGGTTACAGATTCTATCTGCAAGAGTCCGATCAAATTAACAGCACTGGATATATTAATCAGGAAGTTTACGATAACATTCTGAACAGAAATTATGATAAAGCAATTGATCTGATCAAAAGAAATTTAAAAACTACAGGTTATAATTCTGTTGTTTTTAGTTCATTAGCTGAATGTTATCATAAACTAACATTTAAAACACTTGCAGACCAGGTTAGAAAAAGTGTTCAATCAAACAGGGGAAACAAATGGATGTTCCGTGTCGGTCATCCCGACCAGCATCCGTTAAAGATTCATCCTGATCTTTTGTCTCATCAGGAAAATTACTTATTCCCGATTCTTCAGGAAAAAACATCAGTCAGAATGGATTTAACTCATAGTTGCTGGTCTGATATATTTTTCCTTGGAATGGATTACCCTGAAGGAGCAAGAGTAATAAATGTTTCTGTTGATATTGGTGTATTTGGAAGAGACAAAGAAATTCTACCTCCAATTGAAAGTTATTTACGCGTTATTCCTGAGCCGATAATCAGGTTAACTTCTCTTGATTTAAAATCTTTTAAAGATATTGATTCGCTTCAGGATCTATTCAATTTTGGAAATGATTATCTCTCGCTGCTGAAAGGAGCTGTTATAGCTTCGGGACTAATTCCGCCATCATTCGAGGGTACTACTCACAAGTTATCTGAAATACTTTCCAAAGTTATTGCACCGGGACATGGAATCGAACTAGTAACCAGGGTAAATGATATTCCAAAAGGATCGCGACTTGCTGTTTCAACAAATTTGCTTGCATCAATTATTAGTTTGCTAATGCGTGCAACCGCACAGACAAATTCGCTTGAAGGTGAATTAAATGAAACCGATAGAAGAGTAATTGCATCCAGAGCAATTCTTGGAGAATGGCTTGGCGGTTCAGGCGGCGGCTGGCAGGATTCAGGCGGTATTTGGCCTGGTATTAAAGCTATTGAAGGTGAATTTGCAAAACAAGGTGATTCTGAATTTGATATAAGCCGCGGGTGCCTTTTACCAAAGCACAGGATGCTTGAAAAGGAAATTCATCCTGAATTTGAAAAAAGAATAATTTCATCATTGATTCTTTTTCATGGGGGCATGACTTCGAATGTTGGACCTATTCTTGAAATGGTAACTGAAAAATATCTTTTACGTTTAGAACAAGAGTGGAATGCAAGGCAAATTGCAAATTCAATTTACAATGAGATCTTAATTTGTTTAAAAGAAGGTGATATAAAAAAATTAGCTGCGCTTACATCTCAGAATTTTAATGGTCCAATTAAAACTATAATACCCCAATCAACAAATTATTTTACTGAAAAACTTATTAAGTCTGTTTCCGAAATGTTTGGAGATAACTATTGGGGATTTTTAATGCTGGGTGGAATTTCCGGAGGCGGGATGGGAATGTTTTTCAATCCGGATATTTATGATGAAGCTAAAGAAAAAATTTACAAGCTGCTGCTTCAAACTAAACAGGAAATAGATAAGGCAGTTCCATTTGCTGTTGAACCGGTAGTTTATAATTTCAAGATCAATAAAAAAGGATCTGTTTCAAAGCTTGTTAAAAACAATAATGCCTTGATGCCTCACAATTATTACTCATTAATTGTTCCATTCCTAACCCAGAACAATGTGAACGAATTAACCGAAATCAGAAAAATAGAAATAGATCTAGCCGCATCGCAGACAGATGATTTTACAAAAGCCTATGCATTATTAAGATCAATTACAGGTAATTTGTTTAAGCATTCATTGAAAGAAGAATCACAGGAAAAAATTAAAAATGATTCTGAGACTGAAAAGATAAAATTAGAAAACGGATTCGACCAGATTCAGCATGAACAAATAAGAGATGATCTTATTAAAGGAAGAATTGGACTATCTAGAAATCGTCTTCCGGCAGAATCATCTATCTCTGATGTAAGTTATGATGATGTTAAATATTTAGAAAATCTTACGGATAAAAAGAAGCTTGGTATAAAATCAATCTCTGAAAATAAAACCGCATTAATGGTTCTTGCAGCAGGTGTTGGCAGCAGATGGACAAAAGGCGCGGGAGTAATCAAAGCTATTAATCCTTTTGTCAATTTATCCGGAAAGCACCGTTCTTTTTTGGAGATCCATCTTGCAAAGACAAAAAAAACATGTAATCAATTCAAATCCAAAATTCCTTACATAATTTCTACAAGTCATTTAACAAACACACCTATCCAGGAAAAATTAGATCATGAAGTAAATTTCGGCTATGGTGGAGAAATCTTAATATCATCAGGAAAATCTATTGGACAACGATTTATTCCGATGGAAAGAGATTTAAGATTTTTATGGGAAGAGATGCCCCAGGAGCTTCTTGATGAAAACAAACAAAAAGTTTTACTAGCATTAAGAGAAGCACTGATAAACTGGGCAAAAGAAAAGGGAGAAGGAAGAGATTATACAGAGAATATTCCATTTCAGAGATTGAGCCCATTGGGACACTGGTACGAACTGCCGAATACATTGAGAAACGGAACAATTAAAAAACTGCTTGAAGAAAATCCTGCAGTTGAAAATATACTTCTTCACAATATTGATACATTGGGAGTTAACGTTTCTAAAGAGATTCTGAATTATCACATTGATTCCGGTAATGCCCTGACATTTGAAGTAGTTGCAAGAAGAGTTGATGATATCGGTGGCGGGTTGGCAAAGGTTAATGGAAAATTAAGATTGCTTGAAGGTCTTGCCCAGCCCAACGAGAATTGTGAACTTGGGTTACGATATTATAATTCTAATTCATGCTGGATAAATATTGATAAGTTCTTAAATCTCTTCGGGATGAAAAGAGAGAATTTATTTAATTGGAAAGAAGAGCAGATAGACGAAGCTGTAAGAAATGTTGCCCGAAAATTGCCTAGCTATGTTACAATTAAGGATGTTAAATATCGCTGGGGATTTGGACAGGA
>DAIEQP010000178.1 GCA_027347805.1 Ignavibacteria bacterium
AATAAAAAAACGTTTCGCATTATAGTTCATCGTTCCGCCCAGAGAGCGCTCGCCATTGTAGGCTGGATCACCATACAACGCCCCGGGAATGAAACAATTTAGATCATTCCATTGGAATGATGGATCAACCGTGAATGTGATAGAGGAATTGAATCCACCAGATGCATTGCCAATTACTTCAACCTTCCTTTTTACAGATACTATATTTCCTTCTAATTTCCATTCATCACTCAGATTAAACTTAACCTCTCTGCCATGTACAATTTCAGCAAAGCAGAGAATTTCAGAATCTGTTTTTTTAATCGTTTTGTATCCTGCAGAAAGCGCAATTATTTTTTCTTCCGATTCATTAATTTCAATTTTTACCGGTTTCTCCTGGAATATTTTCGGAGTGGCGCCACCAGAAATTTCAATACCCCAATAACCTTCGGGCTGTTTAATGAAAGAGACTGTAGCACCCGTTTTCAATTTGCCGAGTTTTACACATTCACCTTGTTGTGCTAATAAATTCAACGTCATCAAAAAGCATAATAATAACAAGATCTTTTTTTTCATCCGCAAAATTTCCTCGTATATGGAAAATCACTGTAATTAATCAACGTTGTGCCTAAAATCGATCTTAGTAAGTTCATCTACATAACATCCACTATTTCGAATAGAAATAATTATTCAACTTCTTTTATGATGCTTCCCTTTCTAATTCCATTTTCATTGAAGACATCGATTGTGAAATAATATTTTGACAACCCGTTTAGATTTCTAATTGTAATTGAATCCGCGCCTAACACCTGGTAAGTGTGATACAACTTATCTTTGTGTGTACCATAACGAATGTTGTACCCAACTGCGTCCGATCCTTTATTCCATTTCAAATCAACTATACATCTGTCAGTTGCTGATCGAATAATTTCAAACTTCTTAATTTTTTCCGGAGCGCTGCCTCCGGCTTTACCAAATACCCGCAGATCAGCCAATGCAAAAATGCCGCTTGGTACATGATAATTTGTAAGCCTAATAAAGCGTGCTTTTACAGGAGTCTTCAATTCGATGAAATCGTGAGGGACATCAGTTTTGTTTTCTGTTTTATCCGCCAGAGAATGCCATGTTTTGTTATCAGAAGAATATTCCAATAAATATTGATAGCTTATTTCAGAATTGCGTCCAAAAATATTTGTTTCGTTCTCTGCGTAATTAATCTGCACTGCATTAATTTTACATTCCTTCTGCAAATCAATTGAAAGCCACTCTCCTTTATTACCGGTTTTAGCGCTCCAATATGTTCTGATGTTTTCATCTGACGCATATTGTTTGGGATGATTTTCTGACTCGGAAGAAACCTCTACAGGTTTGTTATAGGAAAGAAGCATCCATTTGGTTGATAATTCTTCCGGGCCGGATATTTTTTTCTTTGGTATCTTTATTGGGAAATCACCAAAACCTGTGTAAGTATATAATTCTCCATCCTTATCAAAAAACATCGGGAATAATCCAAGTCGTCTTTCGAACATGTGTTTCTGCGATATTGTCATTGTGGAAATATGCCAGTAGTTGCCATATTTGTCTTTGAAGGTGCTGCTATGACCAGCACCGGCAATAAATCCCTCCGGTTTAGATGAGCATGGATTATTCTGTGCAACTGAATAATCTCCCAGCGGTTTGTCTGATACATACAATCCATCGCAATAACTTTTATATTCAGTTCCCGGCGCAGCATATTGCAAATAATATTTACCATTATGTTTTGCCATCCACGCGCCTTCTATCCAGGGATTACTTGATTTATCATTATAATCTCCGCTTCTCTCCCAGCCATATTTTTCCTTATGGCTGTTGAAAAGTTCTTTTGGCTTGCCGATAGGATTAAAAGTTTTGGGATCCAATTCGACTGCATAAATCGGATTCACGTTGGAACATCCGTAATAGAAATACAAACGACTATCATCATCAACAAAAAAACATGGATCAATCATTCCAATAGGAAAAGATGGATTAACAATTTTCCATTTGCCGGATTTCGGATCTCCGGTTTTATAGATTGCAGGCTTATCGGCAGATGCCATAAAATATATTGTATCATTCATTACAACTGCGGTGGGTGCGTAATCTTCAAGAGGAAGATCTGTTGTTGTTATCAAGTCCCAGTTGACTAAGTCTGTGGAGTGCCAGTATCCGCCGGATTTAGACGCAAACAAATAATATTCATTTTTGAAATTTACCATTGTTGGATCAGCTGCTTCTCTCCTAGATGGCTTGTCAAGACAAAATCTGTAATTAAGATTAAGCGGATTGCAAATTGTAGTCTGTTCTGTTTTCTTTGAAGCGAAAATTGATTGACCGAATAAACGAGATAAACAGATTGTAGAAATTATTGTTGCTAATAAAAATATTTTTCTCATTCTAATTACCTCAGTACTGTTTAATTGTGAAAGAGTAAAGACACCAACTTCATGTGATAAATATTCTTGCTGATATTCATATTTTATTGTTGATCTCAATGATTCAAGAGATCTCAATTCGTTTTGGTTTCCGGTCTAAGTAAACGGACAGAATACACTGCACCGGCAGTACTGTGAGGTGCCGCCTGAAATTTTACTCGAATACGATTTTTGTTTTTAAGCATTTGGTTAGGAATTTTGTATTCCACATCCAGAAACCTGGATTGAAACCATCTGCCAGTATTATCTTCTGATATTAATTTTTCCTCATCTATATAAATATCGAATTTCCTGCTGCCCCATTCATATCCGAAATAACGGATCATCAAAGACAAATCTGTTTCCCCTTTTGTTGCAAGTTCATAACTGAAATAACCGCCATTGTTTGCGTCACGCCAAAATTCATCGAACATATTTCCAGTATTTGAATTTGAATTCTTCATTGCATGATCTGCTTCCGGCTGCTGTTCGCCCGGAGATACAAAATCAACTGTACGGTTTTGTAGAGCGAGCTTAGCTTTTTCAACCGCAGCTATCGAATCAAGATATGAATGATATTGAGAGCTGGTCAAGGCCATCCAGTACATCATGTATCTTGAATCATGAATATGGAAAAATGGTTCGAGTAAAATTTTTGAAGAGTTGATCAACTTTAATTTAGAGATAGTAAAATTCAACGGCTTATTTTTTACCGGGACCAATTTATTTGTGATGTTTGAAATATTATCTTCAATAATAATTGGAGCTTTGTCAATCGGAAGTCTTTTACCACTCGGGTTTTGTCCCCATCTGCTGTCATCAGCAATTAAACCAGCTAAATCTTCCGAACCGGTTTTAGCTCCGAGTAATATAGGGCCATGCTTAAGCGCAATATATGTCGGCACATTCGGCAAATGTTCGATTGTAGTTTGCATCGGAAGAATGATTTCAACAACATCACCGGATTTCCAAGATCGTTCCAGAGTAGCATAGGATGAGGAATGGGCTTTCACCGGAAATGATTTACCATTTACATTTATCTTCAGCGAACCATCTTTCACCCATGAAGGATATCGTATCAATAGCGGGAATTTAGATGATACTTCACTCAGGATTAATTTAGTCTTTTCTTCAAATGGGAATTTTGTTTCCTGTTTAATTTTAATTCCCTTTGCTTTCCAGTTCAGTTCCGAGGCGATAAAAAGATTAATAAAAAGAGAATCATTCTGGTGAGTATAAATTAACTGGTTGTACTTTCCATGATTTTCCATACCAGATCCAACACAGCACCACATTGCTTCATTAGGTGCTGAATAGACACGGTAATGACGAGGGCGTGCAGGAGTAAAATAAACGTATCCGCCATGTTCGGGATGTTGGGTTGATAAGATATGATTGTAAATTGTTTTTTCGTAGTAATCCATATACTTTGCTGAAGGATTAGTCCTGAATAAATCCTCTGTCAGTTTAAGCATGTTATATGAATTACATGATTCGGGTCCTTCAATATCATTAATAAAATCACTGCATGCATTAACACTTGGAAAGTGTTCCTTTCTGCTATTGCCTCCGAATGCTAGACTGCGATTCGTTGTAACTGTTTCCCAAAAGAAACTACTTGCTGCAGAAAATTCTTTATCGCCGGCAAGTTCTGCAATTCTTTGAAACCCAATTACTTTTGGAATCTGTGTGTTTGCATGTTTATTGTCCAGATTATCTTTACCTGCAGCCATTGGCTCCAGCAATGCTTTATGTGAAAATCGTTTAGCGGCTGTTAAATATTTTGCATCACCGGTCATTTGATATGCATCAGCAAATACTTCATCCATACCGCCATGTTCAGTATTAAGCATCGACTGCATTTGTGCATATGTTAATGCCGATGTTATTTCAATTCCCCAATCACAAAATTTTAGAAAAATAATTTTTGCTTCTTCACTTCCTGCATACAACCATGCATCTCTTAACCCAGCATACATCTTATGAAGGTTGTACCATGGTACCCATGCTGCCTGGTATGATTTAAAATCTCCAGACTTTAACGTTGACCAAATTGTTTTACTATTGGGAACTCCACCAACATATCCAATTCCCCAATCAGCATTATTTCTTGCATTTGCATCCTGACAGGTTTTGAGTTCAGCTAAAAAGTAATCCATTCGTTTTTTGCATTCAGAATTTCCTGTGGCGGCAAAGTTCAATGCCATTGCTGTTAGGTAGTGTCCGCCAATATGTCCATCAAGTCCATCCCAATTAGGATAACTTTTTGCTTTTGGTGTTAACCCGGCTTCTTTTAAATAAGGAGCCAGCAGACGATCAACATCATATTTCAGTAATGTTTTAATGTTGAGATCACGTGCATGTTGGAATGGTCCGTCAAGTAATTTTACATCACTCAAAGGGAATTCATTTTTATACAACCTGTCCTGAGCATATATAAATAATGGTAATACCGCTATTGTCAAAAGAATTCTGTTGAGACTATGTCCGATTGATTTCATCACCCTAACACCAGTAAAATAATTTTTGATCTTCCGTTAATTGAATGTTTCTATCCCGAAGATTACTTAAACAACAACGGCGCAATTTTATATAAATTATTTCTCCACACCGGCCATGTATGGCCGCCAGGGTATTCGCTGTAAACGTATTTGATATTCATCTCGTCAAATTTTTTCATCATTATCTGACAATTGTTATA
>DAIEQP010000268.1 GCA_027347805.1 Ignavibacteria bacterium
AACCCATTAGCAAGCATAATAACTTCAATTAGTCTTGAGCATACTAACATACTTGGCGAAACAATTGAAAAAATTGCTTATGAAAAAGCAGGTATAATCAAAAAAAATGTCCCGGTATTTACAGGTGAATTAAAAGCAGCTGCATCAAAAGTAATATCCCAAAAAGCTGAGGAGTTGTGCAGCAGTTATAATCCATTTAACAGTTTTGCCGAAAAGAAAAAAGATTATGTCTGCTTAAATACCAGAATTGGAGAAATTAAAATCTATAAAACTATACTGCCTGGTTTTCATCAATTGATGAATGCTAGCCTGGCCATTAAAGCTGTGACAGAAATTGTTGATGTTAAGCTTCCTACATTAATATCCCGAGGAATTCAAAATGTTATATGGAATTCCAAAATACAGGGCAGATATGAGGTGTTTTCTTCTAGACCAAGAATCATTTTCGATTCTGCTCATAATCCTGAAGGTGTTGATTGCTTCTTAGAAGAATTCAAAAGAGAATCGGCCAATTATGAAAATAATTATTTGATTTTTGGAGTAATGAAGGATAAAAATTATCTCAAAATGCTGGAACTCTTATCACCTGTTTTTACAAAGATTTATTTTGCTTCGCTGGATTTTGAAAGGGCCCTGAGTTTTGAGGAATTTAGCCTGGCATCGGGAAGAGCTGGTGTTCAAACGGAACAAGTATTTGATCCTGCAGATTTTGTAAACCAGTTCAAACAAGAGAATCAAAATGACAGCCTGGTAGTTCTTGGAAGTATGTATTTACTGGGTGAAATAAAATCGAAAATTTTATAGAAAGGACTTGACATTGAGGCCGGTACAATATAATTTTTCGTCGTGCCTCAGTAATAATCTGCAGACAATAATTCATTAATTCAATTAACAAGATTCCCCAAATTGAAAATCAATTTTAGCAAATCAGTTTGATAATAAAGAATAGGACTTCCCCATGCCAATGGATATTTCAGAACTGCAATCGAAGAAAATTGTAGACCTCTACAAGATTGCAAAAGACTTCGGTCTAATCGGTTATAGCGATCTTCGCAAACAAGAACTCATTTTCAAAATTCTTGAAGCACAATCTCAGAAAGATGGTTTAACTTTCTCTAAAGGTGTGTTGGAAGTTCTTGCCGATGGTTACGGATTTCTTCGCTCTGCGGATTATAATTATCTGCCATCTCCGGATGATATCTACGTTTCCCCGTCACAAATTAAAAGATTCAGTTTACGAACTGGTGATTATGTAAGCGGCCAGGTTCGTCCTCCAAAAGAGGGGGAAAGATTTTTCGCTCTGCTTCGTGTAGAAGCTGTTAACGGGAAGGACCCGGAAGCAATTAGAGAAAGAACTTTATTTGATAACCTTACTCCACTTTATCCAATTAAGAGATTAAAATTGGAATCTGCACCAGGTGAATACTCAATGCGTATCATAGATATGCTTTCACCAATCGGAAAAGGGCAGAGAGGTTTAATTGTTTCTCCTCCTAAAGCTGGTAAGACTATTCTGCTTCAAAAAGTGGCAAATTCTATTTCAAGAAATCACCCTGAAGTAAAAATTATTATGTTGTTAATTGATGAACGCCCTGAAGAAGTAACTGATATGCAGCGTTCGGTTCAGGCAGAAGTAATCAGTTCAACTTTTGATGAACCGGCTGAACGTCACGTTCAGGTTGCAAACATGGTTATTGAAAAAGCAAAAAGAATGGTTGAAGCCGGTGATGATGTAGTAATTCTTCTTGACTCTATTACACGTCTTGCACGCGCTCACAATACTGTTATTCCTCATAGCGGAAGAATTCTTTCTGGTGGTGTGGATGCAAATGCACTTCATAAACCAAAAAGATTTTTCGGTTCTGCTCGTAATACTGAAGAATCTGGAAGTTTGACTATTATAGCAACAGCATTAATTGATACCGGAAGCAGAATGGATGAAGTTATTTTTGAAGAATTTAAGGGAACCGGTAATATGGAATTGGTTCTCGACAGAACTTTATCTGATAAGAGAATCTTCCCGGCTATCGATGTTAATAAATCCGGTACAAGAAAAGAGGAACTACTTCTTAAAGAAGATGAATTAAATAAAATCTGGATTCTAAGAAAAATACTTGCCGATTTCGATTCATCAGAAGCAATGGAATTTGTCCTAGATAAAATGAGAGGGACAAAAAATAATAAAGAATTTATGATGAGTATGAATAGCTAAACAAAATATGTTATGCTATGAATACTTTAATATTCACATGCGGCGATGTTAATGGAATTGGACCTGAAATTGTCTTAAAAACAATTAGCAAAATTTTTAACCCGGCAAAGAGAAGAATAATCTTCCTTTGCCCGGCTAATGTATTTGAAAAAACCGCTGCATTATATAATCCTTCTTTCCCGTTTCATATTATTAAATCAAAAGAATCTATCCAGGATTCATCTCATAATGTTTTTATTTATGATTTCAATAAAGTAAAACAGGATATTGGCAAACCTACAAAGCATTCCGGAAAATGTGCATCTGAAGCAATTGAACTTTCATATCAATTATCCTCCGCACTTGTTAATTCAGCAATAATAACAGCACCAATTTCTAAAACTGCATTTGAATTAGCCGGAATAGCATTCCCTGGTCAAACTGAATATTATGCTAAACTTTCGGATTCAGAAAAATATTTGATGGTTTTCCTGTCAAAAAAATTAATCTGTGCTTTGCAAACAATTCACGAACCGATTGAAAAAGTATCCAGATTATTATCAAAAGAAAAAATTATACAAACAATCGAAATCCTTTCTCAATCGTTAGTCAAAGATTTGGGTGTTAAGAATCCTTCAATTGGTGTACTTGGTTTGAATCCGCACGCAGGTGAAGAGGGAAGAATTGGTGGAGAAGAAAAGAAAATTATTTCACCAGCTATAAAGTAAATTAAAAATAAAAATATTGCCGGGCCGTTTGTCCCAGATGCCTATTTTGCTACAAAACGGTTCAATGAATTTGATGCAACTCTGGGTATGTATCATGATCAGGTATTAATTCCATTTAAAATGCTTTGCTTTGATAAAGGAGTGAATTTTACTGCAGGACTTACAGTAATCAGAACATCTCCCGATCACGGAACAGCATATGATATTTCTGAACTTGGAATTGCCGATCCTAAAAGTATGATTGAAGCAGTATATTGGGCTGAAAAAATTATTGCCAATAGAAAAAAAATCAATGGCATCTAAAACTTATTCATATCTCGCCGATGTTTACAACGATATGATGCGTTTTATTGATTATAGAACGTGGGCAAAATATATAATTGTATTAAGCCGGCTGACCGGAAATAAAAATAAAAGTGCATTAGAAATTGCAGGGGGAAGCGGTACACTGGCTAAATTACTTTACAATAGATTTTCATTTTATGTCTTATCGGATTTATCTTCCGAGATGCTTGCTAATTCTTCGCCTGTTGTCAAAAACAAAATAAGCTGCAGCTTTTATAATTTACCTTTCAAAAAGAAATTTAATTTTGTTTTTAGCACTTTCGATAGTGTAAATTATATACTGACAAAAAAGAATTTTGTTTTAATGCTTGAAGAAGTGGCAAATATTCTTGAGGATGATGGTGTTTTTACTTTTGATGTCAGTCTCGAAAGGAATAGTTTAAAACATCTGAAAAATTTGAACAGACAGGGAGAAGTAAATGGTATTAAATATTTCCAGAAAAGCATTTACAATCCCAAAACAAGAATTCATACAAACCGTTTTGATATAATTCTTGCTGATGGCGAAAAGGTTCAGGAAATACATAAACAAAGAGTTTATCTTTTTAATGATTATTTCCAGATGATTGATAAATCGGATTTTTATGTTTACGGATGTTATAAAACATTTTCTTTTGATGACGCAGATGAATCTGCGGAGAGAGCACAATTTATTTTGAAAAAGAGAAAACCAAATGCTCACATTTAATCATGTTGATTTTAGTTTTACCAACCAGCCTGTTTTTAACGATTTGAATCTTCAAATTGATCAGGGAGATTTTGTTTTTTTAATTGGGAAAAGCGGTGTTGGAAAAACAACTCTGATGAGAATGATTTATATGGATCTGTTGCCTCAAAATGGTTATGTGGAGATTGGCGAGTATTCTTCCGATACAATCCGCGAAAAAGAACTTCCTTATTTGAGAAGAAAATTGGGAATTGTATTCCAGGACTACCAGCTGCTTGACGATAGAAATGTATTTGATAACCTTGCTTTTGTTTTACAAGTAACAGGAGTTCCCCGCAAACAGATTAAAAGGAAAGTTCTCCATGCTCTTACAGATGTTGGTCTGGCTCATAAACAGAATAACATGCCTAATCAGCTTTCAGGCGGAGAAAAACAAAGAGTTGCAATTGCCCGGGCTATAATTAATGACCCGGCTCTTGTAATTGCAGATGAACCTACTGGAAATTTAGATCCTGAAACTTCTGATGAGATTGTCGAAATTCTAAAAAAAATTAACCAAAGAGGAACATCGATTCTTCTTGCCACTCATAATTATGAACTTGTAAGAAAAATCGATGCTAAAATTATTCGTCTTGAAAATGGTAAAGCTGTTAAAGTTTTAATCAGGAAAAAAGAAGACTAATTAATTCTTTAATGCAGACAGAATTGCAATTTTAATTTCTTCAATTGTTCCGGTCCCGTCAATTTCAATTACATGTGATTTATTCTTATAGAAATCAAACACAGGTGCAGTCTGTTCATGATATAATTTCAAACGGTTTTTAATTACTTCTTCATCGTCATCTTTACGTTTATAATAGCTGTTTTGCGATTGACATTTCGGGCATGTGAAATTGTCTGTAACTACATCTTTAGTCAATATATTCCCGCATGTATTACAAACCAATCGATTTGAAATTCTCTGGACCATTACTTCATCTTTAGCTTCAAGCTTTATTAAGTGAATTGTTTCGGGTCCAAGTTCTTCAAATATTTTTGATAGAATTTCAGCCTGAGCCAATGTTCTTGGATAGCCATCAAGAATATAACCGTTTTTACATCTGTCTTCTTTAAGCGCATCTTTCAGCATTCCGGCAACTATATCATCCGGTACCAACCCTCCGGATTCTACAATGGATTTAGCTTTTAATCCTAATTCAGTTTCATTTTTGATTGCTGCTCTAAGGATATCGCCGGTAGATATGTGAGCAATATCCAATTCTAAAGCAATCATTTTCGCTTGTGTTCCTTTACCAACGCCAGGAGCGCCAAATATTATTATTCGCATATGATAAATTATTTTTGGTGAGAATTATATGAATTAAATAACGGGCGAAACTTAATGAGTTTTCTTAAAAATTGCCAAAAAAGTCTTATTTGTTTTGGAGATTTCTTTTCCCTGCAAAAAAGTTTTCCAATAATGTTTTTGATTCATCTGAATATACACCTGAATATACTTCGGGGGTATGATTGTATTTGCCGCTTGAAATAATATTAAATAAAGAACCGCATGCCCCGAATTTCGGTTCGAATGTTCCAAAATAAATTTTGCTGATCCTTGAAAGAAGGATTGCACCGGCACACATTACACAAGGTTCAACAGTAACATATAATTCACATTCATCTAAAAATTTTGATTGAAGATGATTAGCAGCAGCTGTTATTGCAATCATCTCTGCATGTGCAGTTGCGTCTTTCAATTTTTCAGTTTGGTTATAACCGCGACCGATTATTTTTCCTTTATGAACTATAACAGCTCCGATCGGAACTTCGTCCTGATCAATTGCGGTTTCTGCCTGCTGTAATGCCGCATACATATATTTATAAACTTCTTGAGAAAAGAGCATAAACACCAAAAAAATTCTGTAAAAATATAATTAAAAATTTTGTTGATAAAGAATGTTATCACTTCGTTGGAAGTTAAATTCCGTAATTGTATATTTGTGCCGCAAAAATATATTCTATGCACCCGTAGCTCA
>DAIEQP010000269.1 GCA_027347805.1 Ignavibacteria bacterium
ACAAAGCACGAGAAGTTATTATTGTTTTAAATGCACATTTCTTTTGAGCGAATTCACAATTGACTGATGCGCCGGTTGAGTAATTGATCATTACCGGAACGCGACCACTGATTAACGTAGCAAGTATAGAAAGTACTGTTCCAGCAGAATTAGGAAGCATTATTCCTAAAAATCCGGGTGAATAATCTTCGAATTTTTTCGAAAGTATTAATGAACCAATTAGAGCTTTTTTGTATGTAACTTTTCGATTGAGTGTTCTATCTATAATGGCAAATTTATTCTCGTATTGTTTTGCAACTCTTATAAATTGATGATGTAAAAGCATTCAATCTCCATAGTGAAAAGAACAATTGAATAAAAATTTAATTAAGAAATAAAAATCCTTTTAAGAGTGCGGACAATATGTGATTTTAAATTCACCTGCGCAAAAACTTTTTTTAGCATTGAATTTCAATCAAGACGTGTATGACTTATTTAAGGAAAAAAGAAGCGAGAGTTTACCCGCTTCTCTTTTCTATAATTATCTTTTAATAATTAATTCATTTCCATTATATTCTGCAGTAGCATCCGGTATGATAGCAATATCCAAACCTTTTGGTTTATTTTTTGAAATCCAGACAATGTCAAAAGTTCTTTTCTTTTGCATTCCGTCAAATTCACCTTTGCGTTTAGAAATTTTAAGCGATTGATTTTTTTCATTATAATCGAATTTTATCAAAGAGAATTTTCCCTTTTCATAATTATAATTTACATCCTCATCTTCATACAAAGTGAAAGAACCATCTTGGCCGGTATAAATAAATAAACGAATTGGGCCGGATGTTTTTTCTGATGCGAATTGAATTTCCGGACCGCAGGGAATGATTGATCCCTCTTTTACAAAAATCGGAATATCCGAGTATGGTGCATCTGCAACTATTGATTGACCACCCGCAAAATATTTTCCGGATTTAAAATCATACCAATTTGTTGTTGCAGGAAGATAAACATTTCTATTTCTTGCTTTATATTCTGTAACAGGATTGATTAGTAAAGAAGGTCCAAACATAAATTGATTGCCGATGTTTACTACATTTTTATCTGATGCAAAATCCATTATCAACGCACGCATAATTGTGTAATCTTGTTGGGTAACCATTCCTGTCAAAGAATATATATATGGCATCAAGCGGTAACGGAGTTTATCATATGCAAGCATCGTTTGATATGCAGGATGGTTATCGGGTGCAACATTAAACATTTCTCTAAAAGGAAATTGACCGTGAACACGGAGCAGCGGGCAGAATGTTCCGAATTGGAACCAGCGAGTATTTAACTCACGCCATTCTTCAAGATCAGCATCATTTGGTTTTTCAAATCGTGGTTCAACTGCAAATCCGCCAATGTCTGTTGTCCAGTATGGCACACCTGCGATAGAAAAATTTAATCCAGCAGGAATTTGAGCTTTCAAATCGTACCACCTAGTTGCAATGTCACCGCTCCATGTTGCAGCAGAATATCTTTGCTGTCCTGCAAATACAGATCTAGTTAAAATAAAAACACGTAGATTAGGATTTGTTTTTCTTTGTCCCTCATAAACAGCTTTACAGTTCATAAGTGAATAAGTATTTAAATATCTTGATGAACTTCCCAAAGCAGTTGGACCAATACGCAAACGAGTTTCTTCAATTGAAAGATCCGATTGTAGATCAGGTTCGGTACTATCCAGCCACCAGGCATCAAATCCTTTTGAAAATAATTTCTCGTTTATTTGTTTCCAGTACAATTTTCTTGCACCTTCGCTGTACGGATCATAGAAAGTTGAGACATAACCGGGACCGACCCAATCTTTTTGGCCCTTTTCAACATTGCGCATGTATAGCCATCCATTTTTCAGAAAATCATTGTAATGTTTTAATCCGACATAAAATTTTGTCCAGACAGAAATCATTATATGTGCATTAAGAGTATCGTGCAAAGTTTTTACCATCAAGTCAGGATCGGGATAACGAGTCAAATCAAAATCATGACTTCCCCAATCATTTTCTTTCCAGTAAAACCAATCCTGAACAATGTTATCAAATGGAATTTTTCTTTTTCGGAATTCTTTAACGACTCCCACAAGTTCATCCTGTGTTTTGTATCGTTCACGGCATTGCCACAATCCCATTGCCCACTTAGGCATCATCGGTGCTTTTCCTGTTATCTCGCGGTAACCTTTAATTACCTGGTCAGTATTTTCACCATGAATAAAATAATAATCGATCTGGTCGGCAACTTCGGAATAAAGAGAGATACTGTTAGCAATTATATTTTTTTCAGGTGAAAGATATTTTAAGCCTATATATCCGCCGGAATGAATCCACTCGATTTTAATTTGATAACGTTTACCTGCTTCCATATTAAGATTTATATTATTTGTCCAGGGAAGCCAATTTTGCCGCCATGAATCCACAACAAGTTCGCCATTAAACCACATTTTTGTAAAACCGCTGCAGAACAACTGAAACTTATGAACACCGCTTTCAGCTGAAGATATTTCACCGTTCCATCTTACTGCTTTAACATTTTTCTGAAATCCTTCGGGAAATTCATCATTCACATCTAAGTATTCGTGTGAAATTCTATTTTCATTCCGGGAAGTAAATATCGTTTGAAAGTTTTCATCCTGAAAATATTCTGACGATAAACCGCTTTCAACACCATCTTTATTGAATAATTTTAATTGAGTAATTTGCTGGTAGTCTCTAGTGTCCCCAAATTTTGTTCGTGAATTATTATCCCAGAGTATTCCATAATTTTTACTTGAAATCAGAAACGGAATAACATCAACAATATTGTACTGGTAGAGATCTACATCGTGCCCTTTATAATTCCAAACATTATTTTGATGGGCGCCTAAACCATAAAACGCTTCATTATCCGGCGAATTAAAATATTGCTGTATGTGATACGTTTTTTCGCCAAACACATCGGCTGATGAAATGATTCTGCCTTTCGAAATTTCCTTCGTAATTACAGTCCCGGATAAATCAAAAAATGAAACAGATCCATCAATTTTATTAACTCTTACAATAAGTTTTGAAGTTGATATTTCAACATCATTTCCATTTTCTTTTAAATTCCACTTAACATTTGGCCATGAAGCTTTATTAACCATCAAACTTTGTCTTTTTGATAATGATTCTGATGGAGAGGCAATGACACGGATTATTTCATCTGAGCAAACTTGAATTTTAACCAACTTGGCATCGGTATCATTTGTCTTTTTGAAGTCAAACATCAACCCATCTTGCAGTTTCTTGTATGTTTGAGCATTTACGATTATAACGAAAAGAGAAAAAAACATTAAAACTATTTTCGAGTAATTCAGTTTCATTTTGTCAGACTCCGAATTATTAAGATTAATACGTCATGAATAGTGTTTAGAAATCACATACAATTTAAATAATTCTTCCACATGAAAAGTGTAAATAATACATCTTCCAAATAAAATTAATAATATTGCACCCAAGTAATTATTTTTCTTTTAATTAATCCACGAGGTTGTAATGAGCAAGTATGTTATAGGTTTGGATTTTGGAACTAATTCCTGCCGTTCACTTATTGTTGATGTTTCAAATGGAAAAGAATTGGCTTCACATGTTTTTCCTTATCCGAGCGGTGAAGCAGGAGTAATTGTTGATGTAAAAGATCCTAATCTTGCAAGACAAAATCCTGCTGATTACTTGCAAGGAATTGAAGTGACAATTGTAGAATCGTTAAAAAAAGCAGCGGCAGCAGAGTCGACTTTTAATTCGAATGATGTAATTGGTATTGGAGTAGATACTACAGGAAGCAGCCCTATGCCTGTTGATGAAAAAGGTGATGCATTATGTTTTGATCCTTCATGGAAAGAAAACCCTGCTGCTTATGTTTGGCTTTGGAAAGATCACACCAGTTTTGAAGAAGCTGCATTGATAACAGAAACGGCTGCTAAGATTCGCCCGCAATATCTTGCTAAAATTGGAGGCGTTTATTCTTCTGAATGGTGGTGGAGTAAATTACTTCATTGTAAAAATGTTTCCCCCGAAGTTTTTAATGCTGCTTATAGCTGGGTTGAAATCTGTGACTGGATTCCGGCTCATCTTGTAGGTGAATTAAATCCTCACAAACTTAAAAGAGGAATCTGCTCTGCAGGACACAAAGCAATGTTCAACAAAAGCTGGAATGGTTTACCTGATGAGGAATTTTTAAATACTCTTTCTCCAAATCTTGGATCAATAAGAAAAAGATTATATGACGATGCATGCACAGCAGAAAATCTAGCAGGTTATCTTTCAAAAGAATGGGCAGATAAACTTGGCTTAACAACGGATGTTGCTGTTGCTGTTGGAGCATTTGATGCACACATGGGTGCAGTTGGCGCAGGTGTCTCAACAGGAACACTTGTTAAAATTATGGGAACAAGTACATGCGATGTAATGGTTTCTCCAACAAAAGAAAAACTAAACGATATTCCCGGTGTTTGTGGAATTGTTGACGGTTCTGTGATGAACGGGTATTATGGAATTGAAGCAGGTCAATCAGCAGTTGGAGATATTTTTCTTTGGTTCGTCAACAATCTGGTTCCTGAAAGCTATGGATCCACACAAGATGAAAAATTTAAAAATCTTGGCGAAGCTGCTGATAAATTAAAACCTGGTGAAACAGGTTTATTAGCACTTGATTGGAATAATGGGAACAGAACAATACTGGTTGATGTCCGATTGGCAGGTTTGCTACTCGGCCAAACCCTTCATACTCAACCGGAAGAAATTTACCGTGCTTTAATTGAAGCAACAGCTTTTGGTGCTCTGGCAATCATAGATAGAATTGAAGAATTTGGTGTAACAATAAAAGAAGTTGTAAACTGCGGTGGCCTTGCCAGTAAGAATCCAATGATGATGCAAATTTATGCAGATATAACAAACCGACCAATGAAAATTTCCCGAAGTGAACAAACTCCTGCATTAGGAGCTGCAATGTTTTCAGCAATCGCTGCAGGCAAAAAAAATGGCGGATACGATTCGGTGGAAGAAGCACAAATAAAAATGACAGGGACAAGTAAAGTATTTAATCCGATCGAAGAAAATGTTGCCGTATATAAAAAGCTTTATAAATTGTATAAACAATTGCATGATGGCTTTGGAACTAAAGAATGGAATGGAAATATGTATAATGTTATGAAAGAATTATTAAATATACGTGATGAAGTTCGCCACGCATAACAAAGATTGTTAGTGATATGAAAAAAATTGTATTACTAATAGAAACATCCCGTGAATTTGGGAGACAACTTTTGATTGGCATAGCCCGTTATTCAAGAATTAACGGGCCATGGTCTTTTTATAAAGAACAGATCGGGTTAAAATCTTCAATCCCGCGTCTTACAAACTGGAAACCGGATGGCATAATAATGCGCAATTCAATGATTAAAAAAGAATTGCTCAAATTAAAAATTCCCACAATTCTTGCGCTGCATGATTCTGCTGTTCCTAAAAATATGCCCGTTGTAAAAACAGATTCACTTGCAATCTCAAAACTTGCAAGCGAACATTTACTTGAAAAGGGATTTAAAAATTTTGCCTTCTGCGGTTTTGATAATTATGAATGGTCAAACCAGCGCAAGATGTATTTCGAAAATTTCATAAATGAAGCCGGCTTTAAAACATACATATACCAATCTGCCAAAAAGAAAAACAGTGATTGGGAAAATGAACAGCTCCACGTTATCAACTGGATTAAAGAACTTCCAAAACCGGTTGCTATTATGGCATGTAACGATGACCGGGGACAGCACATTCTTGAAGTATGCAAATTAATAGGTGTAAAAGTACCGGAGGATGTTGCTGTAATTGGTGTCGATAATGATCCTATGATTTGTGAGATCGGTGATCCTCCTCTTACAAGTATAGCATTAAATGTTGAATCCGCCGGTTATGAAACCGCTCAACTTCTTGATGAATTATTAGGCGGCGTTAAAATGAAAGGGCAACAAATTACAGTATCTCCTACTCATGTTGTTCAGAGACAATCAACAGAAATTTTAGCAGTAAATGATGCGGATGTTGCAATTGCGATCAGATATATTAGAGAAAACGCCAAGAATAAGATCCTTGTTAATGAAATTGTTAAAATAACAAAACTTGGAAGGCGGGCACTCGAACAAAGATTCAAAAAAAATATTCATAGATCGATCTATGATGAAATAAGAAGAGTGCGCGTTGAATGGATATCGAAAATGTTAATTGAAACAGATTTACCAATCTCCGAGATCACTTCGCTGCTTAATTTTACGGACGTTGAACACATTTCAAGATATTTTAAAAAAGAAAAAGGAATTGGATTAAGTCAATTCCGAAAAAATCATCAGCCGCGTTAAAATTTTGTTGCGCAATTTGGTGAAATAATATTAATAAGTGGCTATCATTATACCTATAACTCTTTTATAATTGGAAAAGAAAAAGTCTTCCTGATTTTATTCCATTTTCGTCAGCAATAAAATTCAAAAACTTTTGAGGCATTATGAATAGATTTTTTACAGTTTATGTTTTAATTTTTTTGTTTGTGATAATTATTAAGGCACAGTCTCCTTCATTCAGCACATTTACAAATCCAATTATTCCTGGCGATCATCCTGATTGTACTTTAACTAAAATTGGTAATGATTTTTATACAACCGGCTCATCTTTCAATCCAACACCTGTCATTTATCATTCAACGGACTTAGTTCACTGGGAAGCAGTTGCACAACCGGTAAGTGCTGCATGGTCAAATTATGGTGATACACCTGCAGGAGGATGCTGGGGCGGTCAGGTAGTTTTTCATAATAAGAAGTACTGGCACTTTTTCTCTCGCAACAACGTAATGTATTTTACTACTGCCGATAATATAAAAGGTGATTGGACATTGCCAACACAAATGAAAACACCATCACCGGTACCGGGACTTGGATATGACAATTCAATATTTATTGATGATGATGACACATGGTATCTATTAGTTAAGAATGGCCAGGTAAATAATTGGATTGTTCAATTAGGCGATGATGGCCAGCCTGCCGGTAAAGTATTAGACTTAACATGGTTGAATCCTGCGCCAAATTATCCATTCAGCTGGGCAGAAGGTCCGGTTATGTGGAAGCGAAAAGGAAAATATTATTATTCGTTTGCAAAAAATGTTGCCGGCGGACAAAAAGTTTTTGTCAGCGATAAATTGACAGCAGATCAGGCATCATGGACAAATTTTGGTGATTTGTTTAATGAAGGTGATCCTGCAAAATATCAGGCTGTGTTTCAAAATCCGAATCATCCTTCTGCTGCAGTAATGATTAATGACAGCACAAGCTGGGTAGTTCATCCATTATGGAGAAATGGAAGTAATAATGAATGGTACGGACAAGGAAGACAGGGCTTGCTAAATCAGGTAACTTACGATGCGACCGGAAAACCAACTGCTGATTATCCAACAAATATTCCAAAGAAAGCACCCAAACTTCCAAGCAGTGGAATTCCATGGATGGTTCCTCATTCAGATTTTTTTAATTCTGATAAGTTGAATCCTGAATGGTCGTTTCTCGGTTACACTGCATCAAATACATATTCACTTACAAATAAAAGCGGCTGGTTCACTTTATTACCTAAGAACAGGAAACCAAATACAATAATTAAAAATGATGCTGAACATAATTACTCTTTAATAACACGATTGACATTTACAGCAAGCACGCCGAATGATCAGGCTGGTCTTTGGATTTTTAACGGTCTGCAAACTCTTTATGTAAAATTATATTGTTCAGTTGACAGTACAGGGAATAATATAATTGGCTTTAGTTATAAAACAACTATATATCAAATTGCTAATCCAAGAAAAACTGGTGAGTGTACAGTTTTATTAAAATTAATCCGGGTTAATCATTTACTTTCAGGATATTACAGCATTGATGGTGTTAACTGGAATCAGGTTGGAAGCGAAATAAATGTTGCAGACATGGACGGTTTACAAACAAATTATAATTCATGGACTGGCAACAGGCAGGGATTATTTACACAGGGTTCTTCAGCAGATTATGATTATTATATTTACCGCGATGCATATACACCTATCCTTGCTGAATGCCCGGCAAATCAATATGGAACCAGTCTCCCATTTAGAGGCGGAACATATAAATCGCTCGATGGCATTCATGATAATGATTGGGCCTTATATGCAGGTGTTGAGTTTGGAAATAATGAATACATTCACAAAGCAGATTCAATTTCAATTATAGCTTCTTGCGGATCTACAGGCGGTACAATTGAAGTCTGGCTGGATTCACTTGATTCAAAAAATAAAATTGCTGAATGCAAAATTACTAATACAGGCGGCTGGGATATATTCCAAACATTTACATCAAAAATTCTTTTACCTGTATCCGGCAAGCACGATTTGTATTTAAGGTTCAAAGGAACAGATCCAGATAGACTTTTCATGCTTCAATGGATAACGTTTATTGATAGAACAACTATCGGAACATCTATTAATGATAAAACAACGAATCAAATTCCAAGTAGATTTATACTTGAACAAAATTATCCAAATCCATTTAACCC
>DAIEQP010000287.1 GCA_027347805.1 Ignavibacteria bacterium
GTACCGAAGGCCGGACTCGAACCGGCACGGAGTTTGAGCCCCACTGGATTTTGAGTCCAGCGCGTCTACCAATTCCGCCACTTCGGCAAATCAAAATATATTGCGGGCACAAATTTAGAAAACTTCCCGCTGCCCGCCAAAAAACTTTTTAATTATTTCTAAAGATTTTGAAAATATTTTTTTCTTTTTCTCAACCGAATCCGGGCTTAAAACTTTTTGATAAAGTAATTCTATATTATTTATCATCCTTTTCAGAGTGAAATTATCATAGAAATGATTTAGTGAGTTTTCAGCAAATGATTGTCTGAGTTTATTGTCATCAATCAGCTGTTTAATACAGTCAGCAAGTTCAACTGAATTACCCGGCTCAACAATAAAACCATTGAATTCATTTTTAACCTGGAAAGGAATATCGGAAACTTTTGAAGCAACAATTGGCAGACCAGCCCTTAGAGCAAGAAGCACTGCTATCGGAAAACTTTCACCGCCATGATCGATGGATGGATGTGTATATAAATCAAAAATTGAAAGAAGCTGATCGACATCAGTTCTGTATCCAGGGAAAATTACGTTTGAAGAAATACCAAGTTCTTTTGTTGCAGATACAAGTTCATCCTGAATTTCACCATCGCCTACAATCATCAATTTTGTATTTGGATGATGAGCCAATATATTTTTCAAGGCTCTAAGCAGATAAATGTGCCCTTTGAAAGGAACAAGTCTGCCGATTGTCCCAATCAAAAAATCATTTTCCGAAATATTAAATTCGTTACGCAGCAGTGTTTTTTCATCGGATGATACAACCACTTTATTCTTTGGAATTCCAATGTGAATGGTTGTAACTTTTTCACTATCCATTTTATCTGAATGAACAAGCTGATTCTGTGATGAAATACTATCCGTAATGAAATGATCGATAAATTTATTTCTAAAATTATGATGACTTCTTTGTTTAATTGAAAAGTGAGAGTGTATCTGCGCGATGTTTTTACATCCAAGAATACGAGATGCAAAAGCACCTACTGTTCTATCTGTGTTTGAATTTGTATGAATAATATCAACTTTTTTGTCTTTAAGTTTTTTTGCAAAATCAAAAATCAAAGGTATCTCATCAAGACCTTTTGCAGAGTAGTTCATTTCAATTGTTTCGAATCCCAGTTCTCTGGATTTTGCAGCTAATTCAGATTTTGCTAATGGTGCTATAATAACATTATGATTCCTTTCCCTAAGTCCTTCAGCCAGATATAAGACATAATTTTCTCCGCCGGCTATGTTTACTGCTTTATTTGTTAATACAATATTCATAATCAGAGTCCATAAAACTTTAAGATGTGATTTGAAATTGTTTCAGCATCTTGTATGGAAAGATCGGAATAAAGCGGGAGCCGAAGAAGCTGATTTGAGAATTTATCTGAATTAATTAAAATTCTGCCATCATGTTTAGGAGAATAGTATGGAGATGAGTGCAGCGATTGATAATGAAACGATGCGGTTATATCAAATGACTTTAAATACTTTGCAAGTTTGATTCGTTCATCGAGGCTGCGGCAAATTAAATAAAAAACATGCGCATTATTTGTTGAATGCTCTGTTAATTTTGTCGTAGAACAGATTCCTTTACTATTCAGTACGGATAATTTTTCAGAATAAATATTCCAAACATCGATCCGCTTTTTCTGAATTACATCGAGATTCAGAAATTGAGAGTAGAGGAGCGCAGCTAATAAATCTGACTGAACAAATGATGAGCCGACATCAACCCAGTTATATTTATCTACTTTTCCCTGAAAAAAAGCCGAACGGTTAGTCCCTTTATCTCTTAGAATTTCTGCACGCGAATAAAAAGAAGAATCGTTGAGAATCAATAAACCGCCTTCGCCACAGGAAATATTTTTAGTTTCATGAAAAGAAAAAACGCTCATATCTCCAAATGAACCGAGAGGTTTCCCTTTATAATATGAATCAACTGAGTGCGCGGCATCTTCAATAAGATATAGATCATATTTTTCGCAGAGAGAAATTATTTTATCAAGATCGCAAGCAATGCCGCCATAGTGAATAATAAAAATTGCCTTGGTTCTGGGAGTTATAAGCTCTTCAATTTTAGAAGCATCAATATTTGGATTATCATCGCAGCTGTCTGCAAAAACAATTTTTGAACCACGTAATTCGAATGGAAGTGCGCATGATACAAAACTAAAAGACGGGATTATTATTTCATCTTCAGGTGTGAAGTTCAATAATATACTGCACATTTCAATTGCATCGGTGCAGGATGGAGTAAGTATTGTATTATTGAATCCGAATTTATCTTTTAGAAAAGTTAAACAATTATTTGTATAACTTCCGGAACCGCCAATCTTCTTACTTTTTATGCAATCCTGAATATATTTTTGCTCAGATCCATCAAGATAAACCTGAGTAAAGGGAATTGTCATAGGCAACAATGGTTACTGGATAACTCTAATTATTACTTTTTCTGAATGAAAAGATAATAAAAATGATTAAACAATCACATTATAGTTTAAGACTAATCATCTATTGATAAAAATCTTCATTCTGGGAAAAATTTACATTTTTTTTACCAAATTCGATTTTTTACTAATTCTTGTAGGATGATTTTCAATTGTCTAACTTTGCATGCATTTTTTCAAATAAATTAAATACTAAAATGGAAATAGAAAACAATTCAGTAGACAAAACCGCAGGAAAAGCTAAAAATTTTATTTATGAATTGATTGATAAGGATTATGAATCAAATCGTTGGAATGGAAACGTTCATACAAGATTTCCTCCCGAACCAAATGGTTACCTCCACATCGGTCACGCTAAATCAATATGCCTCAATTACGGTATTGCAAGAGATTATAATGGAAAATTTAACTTAAGATTTGATGACACCAATCCTGAAAAGGAAGAACAGGAATATGTTGATTCGATTATTGAAGATGTAAGATGGCTGGGTGCAAATTTTGATGATAGAATTCTTTATGCATCCGATTATTTTGAACAGATGTACAAGTGGGCTGTTGAATTAATAAAAAAAGGATTAGCGTATGTATGTGATTTAAATGGAGATCAGATAAGAGAAACACGCGGCACATTAACTGAATCGGGAAAAGAAAGTCCTTTCCGAAATAGAAGTGTGGAAGAGAATCTGGATTTGTTTGAAAGGATGAGAAAAGGAGAATTTGAAAACGGATCTAAAACTTTACGTGCCAAGATTGATATGGCATCTCCGAATTTCAATATGCGTGATCCGATCATGTACAGAATAGTTCACGCAGAACATCACAGGCAGGGAAATAACTGGTGCATTTATCCAACCTACGATTGGGCGCATGGAAATGAAGATTCGATAGAAGGAATTACACATTCAATTTGTACGCTAGAATTTGAAAACCACAGACCACTTTATGATTGGTTTTTAGATTCACTTGGTGTTTACCATCCTCAGCAAATTGAATTCGCTAGATTGAATCTGACTTTCACCGTTATGAGCAAAAGAAAATTGCTTCAGCTTGTAAAAGAAAATTATGTTGATGGTTGGGATGATCCTAGAATGCCAACAATATCCGGATATAGAAGAAGAGGTTACACACCGGAATCAATGAGAAATTTTGCAGAGATTATTGGTGTTGCTAAAAGAGATGCACTAACAGATATCTCTCTTCTCGAATTTGCAATTAGAGATGATTTGAATAAACATGCTAAAAGGGCAATGGCTGTTCTTAATCCGTTGAAAGTTGTAATTACAAATTATGAAATCGAAGAAGAACTCGAAGCAGTTAATAATCCCGAGGATGCCGAAGCCGGAACAAGAAAAGTTCCTTTTACAAAAGAAATTTTTATTGAAGAATCGGATTTTATGGAAAACCCTCCCAAAGGATATCACAGATTAGTTCCCGGCGGTGAAGTTAGATTACGTTACGCATACATAATAAAATGTGAAGAAGTCATTAAAAATGATGAAGGGAAAGTGATTGAGTTAAGATGTTCATACGATCCAGAAACTAAAAGCGGTTCAGGAACAAGTACTAAAAAAGTAAAGGGTGTTATTCACTGGGTTTCTGCTAAACAGGCAATAAATGCAGAAGTAAGGTTATACGACAGGTTATTTACAGTTGAAAATCCAGGAACAGATGATGATTGGCTGTCGAAGATAAATCCAAACTCGCTGCAGATAATTAATGATGCCAAGATTGAACCATCATTAAAGAATTCAAAACCATTGGATAAATTTCAATTTGAACGCCTGGGATATTTTAGTGTTGATACAAAATATACTACTGCTGAAAAATTAGTGTTTAACAGAACAGTGACCTTAAAGGATAGCTGGGGTAAACAGAACAAATAGTTTAAGAAGTTTAAATAACTGAGAATTCATAAAAATCTCTTAAGAAAATCTTAAGAGATTTTTATTTGTAAATAAATATTATTTCAGAATCGAAATTGCGGTATCAATTCTTTTAACCACTTCATCTTTGCCAAGAATAGAAAGCAGGTCATACATTCCCGGACCAGTACTCATGCCTGAAACTGCAAGTCTAAGCGGATGAATAAGTTTTCCAGCACCAACATTCAATTCACCGGCAACCTGTTTAAGTGCTTTTTCAAATTCTTCCTTTGAAGAATTCTCCAATTTTGAAAATGCATCAATTAGTTTTTGCATTTGTGAAGGAGTTTCATCATTCCAATTTTTTTGTTTCGATGTTTCTTCATATTCAGCAGGAGAAGTAAAGAAATAGGGAGATTTAGTTAAATATTCTTTTATAAAACTAACCCTTTCTTTCATCGCATTTATTACCATCATCAGATATTCGTCTGTGAAATTGAGATTTGAAAATTGAGAATGAATAATTTCGTTCTTTAACAGACTCAATAATTCTTCATCAGATTTTTTTCTCAGATGTTCTGCATTCAACCAGTTTAGTTT
>DAIEQP010000296.1 GCA_027347805.1 Ignavibacteria bacterium
CAAATGCCTGCCATATTTTATCGTAAACACCAAATTCATGTAATGCACTTATATAAATTTCATCGGCATCTTTAAGAATTGATAATCTTTCTTCAGTTATTTCGCCTAAAACACGAACAGCCAAACCAGGTCCCGGAAAAGGATGTCTTTTAATAAAAATATCTGGTAATCCTAGTTCTCTGCCAATTGCACGAACTTCATCTTTAAAGAGTTCTCTAAATGGTTCAATTAATTTTAGATTCATTCTTTCCGGCAGTCCGCCAACATTATGGTGAGTCTTTATTGTTACTGACTGCCCTTTCACTGAAACCGATTCAATAACATCCGGATAAAGGGTTCCCTGAACAAGAAATTCAGCATTAGAAAATTTTCCAGCTTCTTTTTCAAAAACTTCTATAAATGAGTTGCCAATTATTTTTCTTTTCTTTTCAGGATCCGATACACCAGCCAGTCTTGATAAAAATAATTCACTTGCATCAACATGAATTACATGAAGATTGTAATTATCATTGAACATCTTAACAATATCGGCACTTTCATTTTTTCTCATCAAGCCATGGTCAACATGAATACAAATCAATTGATCTCCAATAGCTTTATGAATTAAAATTGCGGCAACAGGAGAATCAACACCGCCGCTTAATGCACACATAACAGTTTTGTTTCCGACTTTTCTTTTTACTTCTTCTATGTAAGAAGTGATGAAGTGTTTTGGTGTCCAGTCGGCTTTGCATCCGCAAATTGAAAATATAAAGTTCTCTAAAATCTTTTTACCAAATTTGGTATGAGCAACTTCAGGGTGAAATTGTACACCATAAATTTTCTTTTGTGGATTAGATATTGCACAAAGAGGAGAATTACTTGTTTTTGCTGTAACTGAAAATCCCACCGGCAGCTTTGTTACATAATCTCCATGACTCATCCAGATAATTGAATTTTCTTCAACCCCATTTAGCAGAATATCATTTCCAACTAACTCGATATTTGCTTTCCCATATTCACGTTTTTCTGCCGGTTCAACTTTACCTTCATGATAAAGTGTAACTAGCTGCAATCCATAACAAATACCCAGGATAGGAATTCCAAGTTCAAAGATTTTCTGATCAACCTGAGGTGAATCATCTTCGTAGGCACTCATGGGACCGCCGGAAAGAATAATGCCTGCCGGTTTCTCTTCAACTATTTTTTCAAGCGAATAATTGTGACTATGAATCTCCGAATACACATTGCTTTCACGAATTCTACGTGCAATTAGCTGGGTATACTGTGACCCAAAATCTAATATTAAGATTTTCTGTTGATGTAGCATAATGGAAGTGATTAAAATGGTTGTAATAATATACCAAATCTACAATCTCCAGTGAAAAGGAAATTATAGATTTGGTTTTAAAATTCTGGAAGTAAATATAATATTATTGACCGAGCTGTGCCTGATAAGCTGATGCATCAATAAGATCATTAAATTGATTTTCATCAGCGATTTCTATTTTGATTATCCATCCTTCTCCATATGGATCGGCATTTACAAGTTGCGGCTCATCGTTAAGTTTCTTGTTTAATTCCAAAACTTTTCCGCTTGCCGGCGCATACAAATCGCTTACGGTTTTTACCGCTTC
>DAIEQP010000302.1 GCA_027347805.1 Ignavibacteria bacterium
AAAGCGGGGAAGAAGGAGAAGTTGATACGGAATTACTTAACAAAGTTGCTGCCGAAGTTAATACAAGACTTATACTTGTTTGTTACGATGTAATGGAAACTGTTGTCTCAGAAATAAATAAAAGCAGGTTTAATAAACTATATGATGTGGTCATTTCAATTAAAAAAGGAACAGGAAATATTTAATATCTGCTCAAAAAAATATTTTAACCGCCGCCAATCATTAAACAGCCGAATTTTTTGTTGGACAAAAAATATTTATTCCCATAAAAAAGAAGTAAGTAAAATTCAATTCTGCATTTGAAAAACATTACGGTTAAATTTGCAATGTCAATTTCAGGTTAACTGTACATGCTTAAGCCAAAACTCTTTACAATATATAAAACCATTACCCGCGAACAACTTCTAAAAGATATAACTGCAGGATTAATTGTAGGAATAGTAGCGCTGCCATTAGCAATTGCTTTTGGAATTGCAAGCGGAGTTTCACCTCAGCAGGGAATTATTACCGCTGTAATTGGCGGATTTATCGTATCATTTCTTGGCGGAAGCCGAGTTCAAATTGGTGGACCAACCGGAGCGTTCATCGTAATAGTTTATGGCATTATTCAAAATTACGGAATGAACGGTTTGATTATTGCCACACTTATGGCTGGAATAATATTGCTAATTATGGGATTCGCACGACTTGGTTCTGTAATTAAATTTATTCCTTATCCTGTAATTGTTGGCTTTACAAGCGGGATTGCAGTTGTAATATTTTCTTCACAGATAAAAGATTTCTTTGGATTGATGATTGAAAAAGTGCCCGCCGACTTTACCGAAAAATGGATTTTGTATTTTCAAAAATTCTCAACGATAAATATCTGGACATTTTTTATCGGCGCCCTTTCACTGATAATAATGATTTTCTGGCCAAAGGTGTCAAGAAAAATTCCCGGCTCTATTATTGCAATATTGGTATCAACAATTATTGTTCAGATGTTTGGTTTGAATGTTGAAACTATTGGAAGCCGATTTGGAGATATTCCTTCAGCATTACCAACACCGGTTTTACCACATCTCGATTTTGCAACTATAAAAGGATTAATACAGCCGGCAACTACAATTGCAATTCTCGCGGCCATTGAATCTTTGCTTTCTGCTGTTGTTTCAGATGGCATGATTGGTAAAAAACATAGATCGAATGCTGAACTAATTGCCCAGGGAACGGCAAATGTGTTTTCTCCTTTGTTCGGCGGCATACCAGTTACAGGAGCAATTGCTAGAACTGTAACAAATATCAAAAACGGCGGCAGAACTCCAATTGCGGGAATTGTTCATGCATTTGTACTTTTATTAATAATGCTTTTCTTTGGGAAATGGGCAAAACTAATTCCCATGGCTTCACTTGCCGCAGTGCTTGTTATTGTAGCATACAATATGAGTGAATGGCGTTCATTTAAGAATTTATTAAAAAGTCCGGCAAGCGATGTTACTGTTCTTGTTACAACTTTTTTCCTTACTGTTATTTTTGATCTTACAATTGCAATCGAAATAGGAATGCTGCTGGCAGTATTTCTGTTTATGCATAGAATGGCTTTGGTAACAAATGTTGGAGTTGTAACGCGTGAATTAAAAGATGAAGATGATGAAGATGTTGCTGATCCGAATGCAATAGCAAAGAGAATTATACCTGAAGGAGTAGAAGTTTACGAAATTAACGGACCATTTTTCTTTGGTGCAGCTTCAACTTTTAAAGATGCAATAAGATCAATGGAAGATCCGCCAAAAGTTAGAATTATTAGAATGCGAAATGTTCCCGCAATTGATGCAACCGGTCTTCAGACAATAAGAGAATTTTACAAAGAATGGAAGCAGATGGGCACCACACTTGTCTTGTCCGGTGTTCACACCCAGCCGCTTGTCGCCATGACTCAATCTGGAGTATTTGATATTGTTGGTGAAGAAAACATTCATGGAAATATTGACGATGCATTGGACAGGGCAAGAGAAATTCTGGGCATAGATAAAATTGGAAAACCGGCTGATTTTGTTCCGACAGTAAAGAGGGAAGAAGGAAAGAAATAGTTATCTTGCGTTCAACCAATAACGGAATTTGTTAATGACTGAACATACTTCTAAATCTTCATTCAGATCTTTTTCCAAAAATTTCTGGACAGTTATTGTAATGGAATTTTTTGAACGGGGTTCCTATTACGGTGTTATGTCTGTTCTTTCTGTTTATCTTGTTTTAAATGCTAACGAAGGGGGACTGGGCTTTTCAAAGGAAAGTGTTGGTGTAATTAAAAGCACAATAACGCCGCTTCTTTATTTCCTTCCAATTTTATCAGGTGCAATTGCTGATAGGTTTGGATATCGCAAGACTCTGATGTTTGCATTTATCGTAATGAGCAGCGGATATTTTTTAACCAGCATGATGAGTTCTTATGCATTTGTATTTGCAAGCCTTATCTTAATGGTTCTTGGTGCAGGATTTTTTAAGCCGATTATTTCAGGAACAATAGCAAGAACAACTGATAAATCAAATTCTACTCTGGCATTCGGAATTTATTACTGGTCAATCAACCTCGGCGCATTTATCTTCCCATTAATAATAATTCCTTACCTGAAACAGTTTTCTTATTCATACATATTTATTATGGCGGCCATTGGAACCGGTTGGTTAATAGTTCTAAATCTGCTTGTTTATAAAGAGCCACCCAAACCTGAAAGTGCAAAATCAATCGGACAAATTTTAACCGAGGCTGCTCTAGTTATTAAAAACTTCCGGTTTATTTTGATGATTGTTATTTATGCAGGTTTCTGGGTTCTATATTTTCAGCAGTTTGATACTATTCTCTGGTATATGAAAGATTATGTTGACAAAACCCCGGTAAACAATTTTGTTAATTCAATACTTGGAATTTTTGTTTCAAATCCAAATTGGAAATTTGATGTTGAACATGTAACTGTAATAAACGGGGGAACAATTATTTTACTGCAGCTTCTCGTTTCAAACATTGTTAAGAATAAAAAAGCTTTGCCAACCATGATTACTGGAATTGCGCTTGGAACTATCGGTGTGGGAATACTGGCAATATCAACTCATCCATTTGTGTTTATAATTGGAATGATAATCTTTTCAATTGGAGAAATGACAGCACACCCCAAATTTATCAGCTATGTTGGTCTAATTGCCCCCGAAGACAAGAAGGCTGTTTATCTTGGATATTCGTTTTTATACGGAGTTATTGGAAGCGGTATCGGCGGAATACTTGGTGCAAAATTGTATGTCCATTTTGTTGATAATTTACACAACCCCACGATGTTATGGTTAATATTTGCCATGATTGGTGTTGCTACAATTGCCGGTTTAATCTTATATAATAAATTTCTTGCACCCAAAAATGTTGATGTATAACCAGAGACTTTTTAAATGAAGAAACTTCTTTCCCTTATGCTTATTGTGTTTCCTGCGATAATATTTTCTCAGCAGGAAAATGTGCCGCTTGATAATGATGTTTATTCCTTTCTGAAAGAAATGAATGTAAAAGGAATTATCAGGGGGATTCATGATGATAGTCCAAACATGTCTCGTTTTGAAGTTGATAGTTTTCTAAAGATAATTGAAAGTCATTACACGGAACTAAGTAATACAGAGATAGATCTTCTTAATAAATACAAAATTGAATTCTGCCCGGAATCGGCAAACAAAGAAAACACATTTCAACTATTCGGAAACGATGACAGCTTTAAAGGAGTTACTTCGGATTTACTTTCTGATAAAATAAAATATACATATGCGTACAAAAACAAAGATGGTAATTTCTTCTTAAATACTATAGGTAGAATTGTTGGGGGAAGTGTTTTTAAACCTTCAATGAATAACTCTCAATTGTATGATATTGGCGTAACAATGAGGGGAACTGTATTTA
>DAIEQP010000305.1 GCA_027347805.1 Ignavibacteria bacterium
TTGAACCATATTAAAACTGTACTTTAGGTGCCTGCTCTGCGCCTTCAGTAACGGCTTTGAAATATTGTTTTTCTTTAAACCCGCCCATTCCTGCGATCATGGCACCGGGGAATTTTTTAATTGCTGTATTGTATTGAGTAGCAACCTGATTAAATTTTTGTCTTTCAACTGTAATTCTATTTTCAGTTCCTTCCAGTTGTGCCTGGAGCTGCAAGAAATTTTCATTTGCTTTTAACTGGGGATAATTTTCAGAAACAACCATAAGTCTTTGCAGCGCACCGCCTAATCCTTCTTGTGCACGTTGAAATTTAGCCATGGCTTCAGGGTCATCCAAATTTTCAGCATTGAGTTTAACTTGTCCAACTTTTGCACGCGCTTCTGTTACTGCTGTATATGTTTCCTTTTCAAAATTGGCAACACCCTTAACTGTTGAAACCAAATTCGGAATCAAATCTGCTCTTCTTTGATATACGTTTTCAACCTGGCTCCATGCTGATTTTACTTCTTCGTTTAACCCAACAAAAGAATTATACTTACCAATGCCCCAACTAATAATTACAATTGCTATTATAACAATTACTGCAACAATCCCCAGAGCAATCATAAGCCCTTTTTTCATTACTCCTCCTACGGATTAATAAATTTTTACAAAATTTTCAGTAAACTAATTTGTCAAACTTCTCATCGGTGCTGGAATTCTTCCTCCGCGCCCAACAAAAGATTCGCTGCTAATAGTCTTCACTTCCATTATAGGCGCTTTACCCAGAAGTCCTCCGTAATCCACCATATCGCCTAATTTTTTCCCATAAGCCGGAATAATTCTAACAGCAGTCGTTTTGTCATTAATAATTCCGATAGCAGATTCATCGGCAATTATTCCAGCAATTGTTGATGCCGGAGTGTCTCCAGGAATTGCGATCATATCGAGTCCAACCGAGCAAACAGCTGTCATTGCTTCCAATTTTTCAAGTGTAAGATTACCTGCTTGAACTGCACGAATCATTCCCATATCCTCGCTTACAGGAATGAAAGCACCGCTCATTCCTCCAACAGAAGAACTAGCCATCAATCCAGCTTTCTTAACTGAATCATTCAACATTGCCAGAGCAGCAGTTGTTCCTGGAGCACCAACATCTTCCACACCCATTGCTTTTAAAATATCAGCAATACTGTCACCTTCAGCGGGTGTAGGTGCAAGAGAAATATCAACAATACCAAAAGGGACACCATTTTTTTCAGCCACTTTTCTTCCAATCAATTCACCCGCGCGGGTAATTTTAAAAATAGTCTTTTTAATTACTTCGGCAAGTTGCTGAAGATCTACTTTACCTGCTTCTTTAATTGCCTCCAATACAACGCCTGGGCCGCTAATACCAACATTAAGAACGACTTCCGGTTCAGTTACACCATGAAAAGCTCCTGCAACAAAAGGATTATCTTCAACAGCATTAGCGAACACAACAAGTTTAGCACATCCAATTGAGTCTCTTTCTTTTGTTAACTCTGCTGTTTTCTTAATCGCATCGGCCATCAAGTTTACAGCATCCATATTAATTCCGGCTTTTGTTGATGCGATATTAACACTGGAACAAACACGTTTGGTTTGGGATAAGGCTAATGGAATCGCTTTTATTAATTCACGTTCACCGTTTGTCATTCCTTTTTGAACCAGGGCAGAAAATCCGGCAATGTAATCAATACCTATTTCTTCAGCAGCTTTATCAAGAACTTTGGCAATTTCAACATACTCTTCAACATTAAAAGAATCGAACGGAATCGAAATTGGAGTCACGGAAACTCTTTTATTTGCGATAGAAATTCCGAACTGAGATTCTATTTCCTGTGCATTTCTTACATGGTTTTTACCGTAGCGAAGAATCTTATCATAAATTTTTTGTTTTGTTACTTCTATGTTTCTATCATGACAGTCGCGTAAACTAATTCCAAGTGTAACCGTTCGTATATCAAAATGTTCTATTTCTGTCATTCGGATTGTTTCTAATATTTCAGTGAATTCGTAGTTCATTTTTCCTCATAATACATTAAAAGTTGATCTTACTTTCAAAAGCGCTGGATTCATTCAATAAATTCTTCAAATTCTATGCATGAACCGAAATACATCTTCGTGCTGCAAATATATTTTTATATTCAGAGGTTCTGCAATTTTGTGCATATCATCCTGAATTTCTTTTAAATCTTTTGCTGAAGCTGTAATATCAATAATCATAATCATTGTAAAAAAATCACCCATAATCTTTTGGCTCAGATCCATAATATCACAATTATTGTCACCCAGCGATTTAGTAATTGCAGCTACAATTCCAGGCTTGTTTAAACCAAATGATGTTAAAATAACACGACCAGAGATTGTCTTGCTTGATGGAATGTTAAAGCTGTTACTTGATTCATTTTCAATTTTTTTCTTTACGTTTTCTCTAATTACATCTGCTGATACACCTGCGCCCAATTCATTTATTGTTTCGAAAGCAATTCTTCGAATATCATTTTCAGTTAAATTCACGGTTTTATTCCTTTAAATTCAGTTTGCAAATAAGTTAAAGCTCTATTGGCAATTTCAAGATTTTTTTCTTCTGCAAATTTTTCCGCATTTTGAATATTGCCTCTATAAAATCTATACCACAACAATTCACCGATTACCACACCATCAAATGCTCTTTCCGATACAAAAGCATTTATTGTCAGATAACCGGCGAAAACGTTCCATGCCAACGACATTAATCCAGATAAAATTTGACCGGAATAGATTTGTCCAGCACCAGGCAAAATATAAGAAATAACCTTTGCAAAAGTAACCGAAACTTTTTCATTCTGTACGCTTCGGCAGAGTTTTGTTAATTCCATATTTCCATTTTTTGAGAAACACTCAGATGCATTTTTCCAATCATCATTAAACATAAAAGCCCAGCCGCGCCAATAATTGATTTCTTCTCTAATCAAATAAGAATCGTATTCTTTTTCTAATTCATCACAAAGTGAAAGTGCACGTGTGATAGTTTTCCTTAGAATATTTGACTTGATAATTTCAATTTTTACAAGAAAAATTTTTTGTGGATCAGATGTGCATTTTAACGCAATGGAGTAATAATTTATTGCATCATCGAACTTAGCCCCGGCTTTATAGCACAATCCAATTTTCAAATTTGTTTCGAATGAATATCTGCCTTCATAGTCAAAAAACTGCAGGCGTTTGAATTCAGTAATAGCATCGAAGTATTTTTTATCTTGAAATAATAATTGAGCTTTATTGAACTGATTTTCAAGATTGCCCTGGCCAAATAGAACTTTAACGGCAATTAAAATAAAAAGTAAACTGTTTTTTATTATTGAATGCATTTTAAAAGTCTATTTTAGGAAGGAAATAGTTCTTTGATTCAAAGTAAATATTAATTTCACTATCCAGAGTCATTTGGAATTTAGCATTATAAATTTGTGCTGCCGCGGCAGATCCATAAACGCTTCCGCCATAGAAAAAAGCTGATAACCCGGTAAAAACCCAACCTCTGAATTGATGGTCATTTTGAAAATTATTAATTGCCAGAAATACACTCAAAGCTGTGGCACCCAATGCAATTAATCCATCGGTTAATTCTCCGGAATATATTTTACCGGCACCAGGTACAACAGCAGATAATAATGCTGCGGTTAACGGACTTTTCAACTGAGGAAATTTTTTCATCTGGTAAAAATGTGCAAGCTTTGATTGAACTGAATCATCAAATGGTTGCAGAAGCTGATTCTCATTCGGAAGTGTTGAATTATCTAAAAAATAGGATATACTATTAAGCTGCTCTAAATTTCTTGAATATTTATGGGAAAAATAAATCTTACTTTCATAAAGGGAACGAAATGATTGAAAATCTTTTTGCAGGAAATTTGATTCATGAAATAAAAGCTTGGCTTCTTCTCTTAAGTCTGAACTCACAAATAAAGTTTTAAAATTTTGTGAGGCCTCAACATATCTTCCGATCCTTAAGAAACAATTTGCATATCTGAACCT
>DAIEQP010000317.1 GCA_027347805.1 Ignavibacteria bacterium
GATAAAAGGTTTTAAATATTCAAATGCCTGATTACCAGTAAGTGCTGAAACTAATGCAAACAAAACGCCGCCAATTAAAACTATTAAAGCTGATGAATGCAGAAAATCTTTTTTAAATACAATTCCGCCAAGCTCTAATAAAAAGTAGCTAAATAATAAAGCTATAGGAAAATGAACAAGTAATGGATGGAGCTTAGCAACAAATTCCATTAAAATTTCTTTCTTTCATTAAACAAATATAGCACAATGATATTAATCATAAAACTTTCATTTGAGGATTACTCAAATGATTTTCAGCCGCACAATACGCTTCCACCGTTAACATTTAATATTTCACCATTTATATGGCGCGCTAAATCCGAAGCTAAAAATAAAGTTGGCCCTGCAATATCTTCTGCAGTTGCAATTCGGCCAACGGGAATATCCATTTCCAATTTTGCAACAAAATCCTTGTCTTCAAAAACATCATCATTCATTTCGGTAACAACCCAGCCGGGGGCAACTGAATTTACAGTAATATTATTTTGTGCTAACTCAACTGCAAGTGATTTTGTAAATGAAATCATTCCTCCTTTTGAAGCCGCATAATGAGAATGAAATGCTTCCCCTCTTTGACCAGCAGTTGAAGTAATCAAAATCATTCTGCCGAAATTATTTTTCTTCATTACAGAAGCACAAGCTTTGCAAAATATAAAGGTCGAAGTGAGATTAATCCTGATCAATTCGTTCCAATGATCCAAAGTCATTTTTTCGAGAGTACCGTCATTCCAGATTCCTGCATTGTGAACAAGTATATCAATTTTACCAAAATCTTTTTCAACCTTGTTAACCATATCGTTAATTTTTTTTTCGGATTCCATATCAACAGGATATGCTTTTACCGATCCGGGAAATTCTTTTTCAATTTCTTCCGCACGTGATTTTGATACTTTATATGTGAAAGCAACTTTTGCCCCTGCATCCGCAAACATTTTCACACAGGCAGATCCTATTCCGCGTGAACCTCCTGTAATAAGTGCGACACGGTTTTTCAAACTTATCATCTAGTACCTCACTTTAAATAAAAATAATCCTATAGCGGGAACGCTTTCTGCAGCAAATTCCCTGTTTTTTTTCTCAAGAATATCTTTAAGATAATTAGCATCTAAATTATTTTTTTCGGCAAATAAAATTGTCCCAACAATGGTTCGCACCATCCCGTGCAAAAATCTATCGGCTGAAATATAAAATGTCGAAATATCTTTTCCTTTTCGCCAGAAGATTTCCTTTACATTACAATCTTTATTCTCCAGCTCATTATTCTTTTTCGAAAAGGAAGTAAAATCATATGTGCCAACAAGCATCTTACTTAACTGATTTAGTTTGTTAAAATCAATTTCACTAATAGAAGGTAAATAAAAACTATAATTAGAAAAGAAAGGAGATTTTTTCCCTCTTAACAAATAAATATAAGATCTATTTTTCGCATCAAACCTGGAATGAAATGATTCATCCACTTTTTCAATTGTTCGAATTGAAATATCCTTAGGCAGAATAGAATTCAAAGAATACTGAAACTGATATAAATCCAAGTTATTCTCAGTTCTAAAATTTGCCACCTGCCCCCAAGCATGCACTCCTGTATCTGTTCTTCCGGAACCGATTAGATTTATTTTTTCTTTAACTATAATTTCTATTGCCTCAGAAATCTTTTGCTGAACAGTGAGGGCATTATTTTGAATCTGCCATCCGGCATAGCAAGTTCCATCATACTGTATTATTAACTTATAGTTATTCATTGGAGAAAAATTTGGTGGCACAAATTTAAACAAAAATTAACAGACTCTTTTGTAAGAGTCTGTTAGAAGAAAAAATAATTATAATGCTTTTACAAAATTAAAAGTGAGGGTTTGAGGTAAGGTTGGTTTTTCCTGAACACCAAAATAAACATTCCAAGAAACCTGCTGAGCAAGATTTTTATTATAAGCACTCACAAGTCTTACTGCGTTTACAACACTAATAACACGATTAAGAATAAGTGCTCCTGCAACAAATCTTAAATTATTAAATGCTGCTTCGCTTGATGTCCACATATCACGGTATTCTTTTCTCTGATCGTTTGATTGCCAGTTCCAGTAGTATGATTGAGATTTATAAACTTTTTCGTAATTGCCGTTCAGATCCATATCCTTATTATACTGTTCCCAGCTCATATAAACACTAACATTTGCCCTAAAGTCTGAATCTTTACCAGTAAAATCTGCACCTGCATTTGCGCTGGCAAACGATTCATAATTATTCTGTTTCCAATTACCATAAATATTAAAACCAGCTAAAGTTCCCCATAGAACTCCGTCTGCAATTGTAAAGTATTTTCCGCTCTCATAACCGCCAGCATATAACTCGCCCATACCCGGAAGTAATAATGAATATAAAATTGCCAATCCCGGGCTTTTTTTCTGCATCGGTTCCTGAAACTGCAACTTGTTAATGCTGTTTATGTCATTGATTTCCGAAGCCTGAGTGCTTACTAAAGCCAATTCATGTTTCGCTTCAATCAATGTTTTTGGGGAGAAAGTTTGTGCTGTAAGACTTGAAGCAACAAGTACAACAAGAGAAATTATTTTTTTCATTTTTATAACACCGGAATTTTTGTCAAATCATTTTCTATTAAAATCTCTGCTGTACAAATGTTATCATCAATCTCCATTATTTTTACGGGCACTAATTTATTAATTAATTCCGAATTGTAAAGTGCTTTTATTCTTACATAATTCGATGTAAACCCCTTCATGAATCCATCATAATTCTCATGTTCAAAAAGCGCGGTTAATTTTTTACCAACCATTTTTTCATAGAATTCATGTCTTTTCTTCTCGCTCAGTATTCTTAACATATTACTTCTTTTCTTTCTCTCAACTGGATCAATCGCACCTTCCATAGTAATTGCTTTTGTATTTGGTCTTTCAGAATATGTGAATACGTGCAGGTATGAAATCGGCAGATCTTTCAGAAAATTATATGTTTCAATAAAGTCTTCTTCTGTTTCACCTGGAAATCCGACGATTACATCTACTCCGATTCCAAGTTCAGGGATTTTGTTAACAGCAGTTTGAATCAGGTTCTGATAATCAGTTGTCTTGTATCTTCTTTGCATCAATTTCAAAACTTTCGAACTTCCACTTTGCAATGGAATATGAAAATGATTACACATTCTCGGATCATTTGCGGTAAGATCTAAAATTTCATCACTCAAGAGATTTGGTTCGATTGAACTAATCCTGATTCTATAATCACCTTTGATTTCAAGCATCAAATTCAGAAGCTTATTCAGATCGACATCATCCTCTTCACTTATGGCGCTTGTATAATCGCCAACATTTACACCTGTAAGAATTATTTCTTTATAACCGGCTATTAGCAGCTGGTTAAATTCTTTTAACACTTCATCAGGAAGAGCACTCCTGCTTTTTCCCCTTGCAAGAGGAATTGTACAGAAAGAACATTTATAATCGCATCCATCCTGAATTTTAAAGAATGCACGCGTTCTGTCATTTCCATCAGTTGAAAATGAAGAGTGAAACGAATTCAATTCCTCAGTTGGGGAAACATATATACAGGATAAATCCTTTTTATGAAATTCATCAATGTATTTGAACAAGTTAAATTTTTCATTACTGCCGAGAACCGCATCAACTCCATCAATCTTTACGATTTCTTCAGCCCGGAGCTGAGCATAGCAGCCGGTTACAATTATATATGCATCGGGATTATTTTTTAATGCGCGTCTTACAATCTGCCGGCATTCTTTATCTGCATTATCTGTGACAGTGCAGGTATTGATAACATATACATCTGCCTTTTGACTGTAATCAACAACCTCGAAACCTCTTTTGAGAAATTGTTCTCCAATTGTAGATGTTTCCGAGAAATTTAATTTACATCCTAATGTATGGAATGCAACTTTAGACATGCTTTTCTTTCTAAATAAAACAAATATTTAATTTACTTCACTAAAATAGAAGGGCTGCATCTAATTCGCACAAGCGAATCAAACACAGCCCAATTTTATTTGGCTGAATTCAAACAGCTTCTATTATGATCCAGCTTCTTCTTTTTTATCTTCAGAAGCTGCCTGTGAAGATGGCATTGGAGGCATAATCTTATCATCATATAAATTAAAATCCGATGAATCAAATTTGCCTGAATCAGCTTTTAATACATCTTCAACAGTTACTTTTTCTAGTTTGTGTTCAGCAATGAACTTGGTAATTTCATCATTGCTAAGTTCTTTTAATGAAGCAAGAGCACTAAGAACAATTTTCTTGTTTTCTTTATCGAACTCAACAACTTTCAAATCAAGCTTTGTTCCAACAGGGAAACTGAATGCAAGATTTTTGATCTTTGAAGTTGATAATTGTGTTGCAGGTACAAATCCATCAACACTAAGCGGTAATTCGGCAATAACACCTTTTTCGATTATGCGAACGATCTTACCATCTGTTTTCTTACCAACTGCATATTCTTTTTCAAAGTTTTCCCAAGGATTAGCATTTATCTGTTTGTGTCCAAGAGAAATTTTTCTTGATTCGGTATCAACACCAAGAACTACAACATCAATCTTTTCACCTTTCTTAACAACTTCACCGGGGTGACGGATTTTCTTAGTCCATGAAAGATCACTTATATGAACCAAACCATCTATACCTGGTTCAAGTTCTACAAACACACCAAAGTTTGTTAAGTTACGAGCAACACCATTGTGCTGTGAGCCAACAGGGTATTTCTTAACAATATCCTGCCATGGATCTGGTGTTAATTGTTTCATTCCGAGAGAAATTTTCTTCTCCTCTTTATCGAGGCTAAGAATAACTGCTTCAACAACCTGTCCCATGCTGACAAATTGAGATG
>DAIEQP010000043.1 GCA_027347805.1 Ignavibacteria bacterium
TTATTTTTTCTAAACTCTTCCAATTCAGGATTGTTAAAAACAGTACTATTCGATGCTCCGACTATTAACAATTTGTAATTATCCTCTCCTGCCTTAAGAAAAGCTTTGATTAAGTTAACCAGGTTTTTGCGTGGTTCGAGGGTGGCTACAGCGAGAATATAATTTCCCCACTCGTTCGGAAATTCATTTTTCGATAGTGACAAAATTGTTGACGATATACCTTCCGGAATAACTGTTATTCGTGCTGATGGAATATGAAGATACTTTTGAATTTCACTTTTGGAAAAACTGCTTACTGTTATTATATGTTTTGATGCTTTAGCCGATTGTTTCACAATCCAACTGAAAAATAGCGCCGCCTTTCTAGAATACCAGGCTGGATTATGCATAAAAGCCAGATCGTGTATTACTGTTACCTGGTTTCTATAAATTACAGGCGCTGTATTTGTCAGGTTGATCAATAGAGGTTTTTTATTCTTTAGAAGGTATACAGGAAGTTCAATCTGTTCCCAGAAATAATTTTTTGAGTTTCCTACCGGAAGAATATTTAATTGGCTCAAATCATAATGATTATCTATAGAGTTTTTTCTTGGCGAAAGAAAAATCAAATCATTTTGATAATTTTGAGTAGCCAAAGAAAGTTCTAAAGCGTATCTTTCTAAACCTGTAACGGGTTTGGTTAAGAAATTTGCATTTACGTAGATATTCAAAGATAATTCCCGGATAAGCTTTCAGACAAACATAATGAGAATTTTGTTCAATGAGTAAAAATAAGATACAAAAAGGTGCAGGCGGGAAATCCTCAAACAAAAAAGTATTTATCGGTGTAAAAAATCAGTATCAAACACTGAAAAAATTCCGTTATCACATACTAGCGCTAACATTACTTTTTCTTGGATTTTTGATTTATTATAATACATTAAATGTTCCATTCTACTTCGACGATTATGACTCGATAATTGATAATCCAACAATCAAGAATCTAAGTTATTTCAAGCAGTACAATGGGATCTACGATCTGATGCATATTCGTTATTTCTCATACCTTTCGTTTGCAATTAATTTTTATTATTCCGGTGTGAGTGTAGTCGGTTACCACATTACTAACATTGCCATACATTTTCTTAGCTCAATTATGGTTATGTTATTGATAAGACAGATTTTGGATTCTCCAACTGTTAAGGATTCTTTAACTAATAATGATAAATTTAAGATAGCGGTTTTTGGTTCAATACTATTTCTTGTTCACCCCATTCAGACTCAGGCAGTTACTTACATCGTCCAAAGGATGACTTCTCTTGCAACCTTATTCTATCTGACAACCGTATTCTTCTATGTGTGGGGAAGAAATCTTTATTACAGCTCCTCAACAATTAAGAACAAACTGGTAGTTGTTCCACTATTCCTCGCATCAGCAATTGCCTTTTTTTTATCTTTATTTAGCAAAGAGATCGCCGTAACTCTGCCGATCTCAATAGTTATGTGCGAATTGCTTTTTATTCGTAATAGAAAGATGAAAATAAGCTGGGGTGTAGTTGGCACAATAACAGCATTTTTTTTGGTTACTATCATTGTTGTAATTACAAATTATGGATTACCGATTGAAGCCGACAATATTCCGCGCCTGGTCTATTTATTCACCCAGATTGATGTGATGTTTACTTATTTCCGTTTACTTTTTTTCCCAGTCTATCAGAACATTGATTATGATTTCCCTTTGAGATCATCTTTAGTTGATCCTGAGCTGATAATCAAGTTGATGGTGATATTAGCAATTTTATTTTATGCAATTAAAGAGGTTAAGAAAAATAAGATTATAACATTTGGCATTTTCTGGTTTTTTATAACTATCTCTGTGGAATCCAGTATTATTCCGATCCGCGATGTAATAAATGAGCACAGACTGTATCTACCAATGTTCGGTTTTGTTATAATGATGGGAGTTTTTCTGCTAAAGATGAGCAAAAAATTTTCCGGACAAAAAACTTTCTATATAATGTCCCTAATTCTTACAGTTGTTCTATCTATATTGTCTTATGAAAGGAATAAATTATGGAACGACCCGGGCAAAATGTGGTCTGATGTTATTTCTAAATCCCCGGCTAAAGATAGACCTTATTTAGCGCGTGGCTCCTATTATCTTCGAGAGAATCAGGCTGACGCAGCAATTGCTGATTTTCTCAAAGTAATTAGTTTGAACAAGAAAGAATTCCGCGCATATGACAATATTGGATATGCTTATCAAACCAAAGATATGTACGATCAGGCTATCAGATATCACGATATTGCAATTCAAATGAATCCAAGTTCCGCTTTTTCTTATAACAACAGAGGTGTTTGTTTATTGTATCTTAAAGAATGGGATAAGGCAATTTTGGATTTTAATAAAGCGATTAGTTTGCAGAACACTTATACAGATGCATATTTCAATCTTGGTTATGTTTATTATTTAATGCAAGACTACAGTTCTTCAATTAAATATTTCAGTCAGGCTTTGATCCTTAATCCATCATACAACGATATCTATCCATATCTCGTAATGGCAAATTACCGGCTTGGGAAAATTGATCAGGCAAAAGAAAAATATGCAATAATGAAAAATAAAGGGATGAAAATCTCGCCTTCAATAAAAAACGTTATGGGGGATTAATCAGAAAAAGTATTCAAACTAATTTTAGAATTGTATAAAAGTTTGACATGAATTTGAATCTGTTCTATAATTATTTCCGAACATCCCAGTTGTGGAATATTTGATTAGAAAATAACCACATGTAACATTTCAATTTCTATTAAATCTTGTTAATCAACTCCATTCTTCATAATTTTTCATCCCCGTTCGGTAATAAATTTTTCTATTCCCGTTTAATATTGTTAAGAAAGAGCTAAACGCATGTACGAAATCAATATTAAAAAGTATAACAGAAGAAAACGAATATGGGTTACAGTTATTTTTTTTACATTAGCGCTGATTGTAATCAATCTAGTACTTTATCTTTTATTTATGATTAACTGAGGATAATTTGTAAAGATGTTTAAAGAAAGAGAAAGATCAAGAAAAAAACATGGGTTAGATAATGAGTAAGAACAAAATATATATTGAAACTTACGGCTGCCAAATGAACTTTGCCGATACAGAATTGGTAATGGGCATTTTAAAAAATCAGAATTACGAGCTTACAAAAGAAATAAACGATGCAAATGTAATTCTACTTAACACATGCAGC
>DAIEQP010000331.1 GCA_027347805.1 Ignavibacteria bacterium
TGGTTATTAACGCTTGAAAACAAAAACCATCCAGCCGCACTTATAATAACCACAACTGTGTATGCAATTTCCACATTAAAAAAACCATATATCAATCCTCCAACTGCAGGACCTGTTACAGCAGCTGTCTGCCACATTATGCTGCTCCATGTTGCCGCGTTGCCAAAAAGTTCTTTGGGAATCAATTGTGCAGAAAATGCGGCTAAAGCGGGTGATAAAAAACCTCGCGCAAATCCCGTTATAAAGATTATAATAAAAATGGGGGTTGCACCAAATTTAGTTAGTGAATGATGCAAAGTTGTCGACATAATCAACAAAAAAACCGCACAGATGAAATAAACCAAATTCGATATGAGAATAATTTTTTTTCTATTAACTACATCGGCCAGATGACCGGCAAATAGTGTAATAGATAAATATGGAATTGCTTCAGCTAACCCAATCATTCCTAATGCTAAAGCATCATGAGTTAACTGGTAAATTTGCCACCCAACAATTACAGACTGCATTTGTGTTGCAAAAGTGAATAGAAATCTGGCAGAGATTAATCTTCTGTAGTCTTTGATTTTTATAACTGCGTAAGCATCATTATTTAGCATCGTTTTCGCATTCAAATTAATATTGAAACGTACTTCAAAAAACTTAAACACACAATTTAGAACCCCTGTGACAAAAATTTTTGCTCTAAGTAGTAGTCCCCACCCGCCTCACCTCACTTAATAGGTGCGGATAAATAAAATTTTTCATTGCATTTAGTGAATAGATGAAAGGGTTTATTCTGCCAACGATAACGATTATATAATCATTTTATAGGAGATAAAACATGTTAAGAAAATTATTTTTTTCAATCGTCATGATAGCAAGTGTAAGCTTGGGTATAACAGGATGCTGGGATAATCATCATAATTCAACGGAGCCGATATATGGATCGGGAAATATTGTCTCGGTGAGAAGAACTGTCGCTGACTGCAGTGGAATTAATATTGAATCGGTCTGCGACGTTTATCTTGTCAGCGGGAAAGAACAATCAATAACAATTGAGGCTGATGATAATATTATTGATCAGGTTATTACTAGAAAAGAAAACGGATTGTTAAAAGTTGGTCTTGATGATGGAGAATATTCAAACGTAAAAGTGAAAGCATATGTTACCCTTAAAACAATTCAGAAATTATCTATCACGGGAGCCGGCAACATTTATATACAGAATGCATTTAACACAGATAATCTTGAAACAATTATTAATGGTGCCGGTAATATCAACCTGAAAGGGGAAAGCAATTATCTAAATTGTGTTGTTAACGGCGCCGGTAATATTGTTGCTGACCAGTTTATAGCAAAAAAAGTTGATGCAATGGTTAATGGAGCAGGAAACTGTAATGTTTATGCTGTCAATGAATTAAACGCCTCAATTTTTGGCGTGGGTTCAATTTATTATTCCGGAAATCCAGCAAATGTAAAAACATATATAAATGGTGTGGGAAGAATTATAAGAAAATAATTTTTAGAAAGGGCTCCTTTTTTTATGGAGCCCTTTTTAGCAGCAGTTAGTTTTTCTCGAAACCCCAGAGTTTTATATCAGGATTTTTCTTCTTGGCATCTTCAATAAAAACATCAAAATTCTTGTAAGTGTTTAGACTCCTGATCTTTCTTTCTCCAATTGTAAAAAATATTTCTTTTCGTTTTGTTAATTCAATGTCAGTTAAATCAGAAAATGAGCACTCTGTAATTTTTCCAAAAATATCTTTCATTTTTATCTGATTGCCGATTACTTCAATTTCCATCGGCTTTTTGATATAGATGAAATATCTGTAAGCAATAATTGGTATAAAGACTAAAAGATAAATTATGGAAGTAGTATTATGTTTATCAAAGTAGCTGAACAAAAATGTTGCCGCAATAAAAATTAATAAAAACGGGGTTGCATATGCATTAACCAATCCTAACAAATTCTGTTTAATTTTGTATGAATCCAAATATGCCTCCTAAAAACTAATGATGATTTGTGCTAAATAGATAAATTCACTATGAAAATATAAATAAAAAACCCCGACAGGTTGCCGGGGTTTTTTATTAATAATGATTCATGAAACTATTTTACAAGCATCATTTTCTTTGTCTGCAGTAGATTGCCAGCCTGTAAAGTGTAATAATAAACACCTGATGATAACTGTGAATGCTGGATAGTAAATTGAGAATTATAAACACCGGGTTGTTTGAATTCATCAACCAGTGTTGCAACTTCTCTTCCAAGCATGTCAAATACCTTTAATGTTACATGGCTGGCTTCAATTATCTGCCAGCTTATAACAGTGCTTGGATTGAAAGGATTGGGATAATTTTGCATCAGTTCAAATTTAGTCGGGATGCTGTTTATTCTTTTGATATCTGTAATTGTATAAGCATCAACTATTAAATCAACCTGTGAACCAAAAGCATTCTTTGTATAGTCGATAACAGCATTATTTGTAAAGCTTGTTGCAAAACCTGCTTTATCAGTATATACACTATAAACGCCAACACCCAGATTTTCAATATTATAACTTCCGTCGGAGTCAGATATATCAAAAGATTGATCTCCTTGATCTGAAGATTCTGCAATTATTACAACCCCGCCCACAGGCTCACCATTCATATTTCTTATGAAGCCCGAAATTTTTCCGCCGCCGGTTAATTTTACTTTTTTAACACAAACAGATAAACCAGAAACATTTGCATCATTTGCAATTGTAATAATATCCGACTGCCTTGGTTCTCGAACACCACAATCATTCAATTTATAATACGCAGGTAAATAATCTTTAAGTGGAATTACCTGGAGATAATATTTTCCATTTGGAATCTTTTCAAAAACAAATTGACCCTTATCATTTGTTGCAACACTTCTAATGCCTTTGTCAATATTGTTTGTGGTTGAATTCAATGAATACAAAACAACTTTTGATACAACTGGTAATTTTGCAGAATCAACAACCACTCCAGAAATTGTAGCTTTAGCAACTGGAACCGCGGCTAATTTAAAATCAATTCCAGTTGTATCTCTTCTTAAAAAGATTTTATTCGCATCCAGTACAGAAGTTTTTCCATTATAGAACTGTTGTATAAAACCTTCTGCAGAGCAATTAACAATATAATTGCTGTTAACCGGCAGGCTTATTGAATATTTTCCATTTGCATCAGTCTTTATATCTGAAAGCACGTCTGCATAACAATTTACACTTGATGCGGCATTGCTGATTTGGAAATTCAGATTCTCCAATACTAGCCCGCTTGTTACAGCTGTTTTAGTCTGGCTGATAAGAATTTTAGCTCCGGCTATTGCTTTCCCGCCTGCATCCGTAACAGTACCGCTTAAAGCTGCTTTTACTGGCTCAGCTTTCACATATTTCTTTAATTGAAAATCAATAGACGAAACATTGGGAGCGGCCGCTGTAACAGGAACAGCAGTTGCTTTATCTATTGTTTCGACATTATTATAATACATCGGCAGATAAATCGTAGTAACTGGCGTTAGAGATTTTTCAGAGGATTGTCTTGCATAAATATAGTAAGAGCCTTCATCAACATTTGAAATTGTATATTTTCCGTCCGCACCAGTTAATACTGAGGTTGATCCAACATATCCGGGGGATTTTTCTGTTGTGCTTACTTTTCTGTATAACATTACTAAAATATTTTGCAATGGTTTTTTATCCGGATCCGTAACAGTACCAGAAATTGAACCTTCAAGACTGTAAACAGTTAATTTCATGTTAACAAGAGCAATCTTAAAATCTTTTGCTATCACTGTAACCTGTGCGCTGAAATCACCTTTTGTTTTTGGTGTCCATGTAACCAATCCTGTCGTTTCATTTATTAACATGCCTTCAGGGCGTGCAGTCAATCTATATGTTGCTGTAGTTACTCCATCAGGTAATTTTACATTTACCTGGTATTTAAATTCAGCAGCAACTTTTATTTTTGCTGCGTATTCAACAATTACAGTGGTTGGAATAACAACTTTTTGCAGAGTAAAATTTGCAACAACAGGTGTTGCATCTTTAACCGTGATTGGTGTAGCATCTTCAATTTTTGCTGCATTAGGATAATAAACCTGCTGATATAATGTTGAAGCCTCGGTGGATTTTGCATAAGCTGATAAAATATAAGTACCAAGTTCAACATTTGGTATTTTATAATTACCGGATGCATCGGTACTTCCTGAATAAGTTGCTGTATAAGTATCAGCTTTTCCCGTTACTACAACTTTTTTATATAGTGTAATAAAAGCAAATTGAAGAGGTTTATTATCACCGGATGAAATTACTGTTCCTGTGACAGAACCAATAATATCTACAACTTTTAATTTAAGAATAACACTGCCGAGTTTTGTTGTATTTAGGAATGCCTGAGCTTCGGCAGAATATTCTCCTTTGGCTGTAGGTGTCCATTTAATTAGCCCGGTTTTTTCGTCAATCGTCATTCCGGTGGGTGAAGTAACAAGTTTATAACTTGTTGGCATAACGGCAAGCATAGTTTTAACAGTTACCTGATATTTAAACTCCGTTCCTACAACAACAACTGCAGAATATGTTGCCGTTGTGGATTCAATCGGTTTTTGTTCTTGTGCAATTATTGTAAGTGAGGATAACAACACAAAAATACCTAAAACAAAAGGGTAAATTTTTGTCTTCATTTTTTCTCCTTTTAAATAAAACTTATCTACATGCAAGAAATATACCCGCTTTAAAGTCTTTAATAAAGGTAAAATTTAGGGCTTTTGACTTAAAGCAACTCTGCATCCAATTACAAATTTTATTCTAATACGAAAAATTTACCTGCAGCAATAAAACTAATTATCATGCTTTGGGTAAACAATACCGCACTCTTTTCTTATTTCATCCATCATGCTTATAAGCCGAATGCTGTCATTCCAATTCCAGAAATCACTTTGTTTCTTTCCGTTAAGAATACAGTATGCAGCTTCAATGGCTTCATATTCGTAACCATTACTCTTAAAATCAAATTCAAATATTTCTTCCGTACCATCATCCATAATTAATTTTACTTTTCCTGGACAGAACCAAAGATGTTCTAAAAGAATTCTTCCTTTTGTTCCATGAATTTCCGCAACAGTTGGAGTATTTACCATGAAGGAAGAAAACATTACAGCCAGTGTATCTTTACCGTACTTAAAAGTATAACTGCAAGTATTGTCTCCTCCCTGATTGCTCAGTACAGCATTTGCTATAAATGAATCAGGTTTACCAAGTAGAAGCATTGAAAGGAAAATATTGTAGATTCCAATATCTAAAATTGTTCCACCGCAAAGATCAATATTAAACTGCCGATGTTCCGGTCCATGATTGGATTTGAAACAAAAATATGCTGAAAGAAAATTTATCTTGCCGATTACACCTGAATCAACAAGTTCTTTTGTTTTTATAATATTTGGAAGATACCGGCTCCATAATGCTTCCATAAAAAATAAATTCTTCTCTTTGGCTTTTTCCATCATAATATTTACTTCTTTTAGATTAACACCAAGAGGTTTTTCGCAGAGTACATGCTTGTTGTGTTCGAATGCAAGAAGAGTATTTTCGAGATGAAGATTATGTGGTGTTCCAATATAAACAACATCAACTTCGGGATCTTTTACAAGCTCTTCATAACTTCCATAAGCACGGGGAATGTTATATTCATCAGCAAATTTTTTTGCTGTTTCAATGTTTCTGGATCCAACCGCGTACAATTCAGAATTTTCGACTACTTTTAAAGCTGTTGCAAACTTATGTGCAATCCATCCCGTGCTGATTATTCCCCATTTAATTTTTTTATCAGGCATTTTTTTCTCGCTTTTTAATTTAAGATGAAATTTAATAAATAGATTTGAATTGAGTTTAGAAGTCGGTGAAATAATGGAATAGTGGGGTTTTTATTTAATTACTTGTAATAAGATTAAATAGGGCAACGTTTTTTATTTTGCATTCTACTAAAAGATATTTCATTTTGGAGAGTAAATGAAAATGGGCATTAGAATAATGTTCTTATTGAAATTATTTGTGCTGTTCTTTTTGACTTCCTGCGCAAGGAACTCCATTGAACCGGAAGAAAATATAATTAATAATGCCCCGCAGCTTGACGAAGCTTTTGCTCAGGCTGAGACTGTCACAAATATTAAAAGTCTTATCGTAAGTTATAACGGAAGTATAGTAAGAGAAAAATACTGGCGAAACGGTGGAACAAACAATATTCATGATGTCAGATCGGTAACCAAAACAGTAACTGGATTATTAATTGGAATTGCTATCGAAAAAGGATTTATCAAATCTATTGATCAGCCAATAGAAGATTTTAGCTCGCTGCTTAGTGTAGAATTTCCACAGGATAAATCATCAATTACTATTAAACACCTGCTTACAATGAGCGGCGGATTCCTTTGGGATGAGTTAATTTCTGTTTCGGGTTATAATAATTGGATTGGTTCTCCCAATCAGATTCTTTATGTTCTTAACACTCCAATGGCAAATAACCCGGGACAGGTTTTTACTTATAACTCAGGGGCAATTCATCTTTTATCAGCTATTATAACTGCATCAACCGGGGTTAGCACAAAACAATTTGCAGAAACATATTTATTTAATCCGCTAGGATTCAAAAACGTTGTTTGGGAAACAGATCACCAGGGAATTTATAATGGGGGAGCGGGGCTGCAAATGTCTCCACGAGATATGGTTAAAATAGGTGAGTTGATTAGGAATAAAGGAATATATAATGGTAACCGGATTGTTTCAGAAGCATGGATCAACCAGGCAATTCAATTTCAAATTTCGACAGGTAATGCTCAGCCATTCGCTACTGGATATGGATATTGTTTGTGGACTGGTAAGGCAAATAACATAGAATATTATTTTGCAAACGGTTGGGGCGGACAATTTTTAGTAGTAGTTCCTTCTCTTAATCTTGTTGTATCTGCAACAAATGAATGGAGCGGTGTTTCAACTTCAATCGCAAATAATCAGTGGTATTCAACTTTAAATATCATAATTAATAAAATATTACCTGCTTTTAATAAATGAGATTAACAAAGCACATCTCATTTTTGATTCAGAAGTTGTTCGTGAAATTTCTTAATCTTTTCAACATATCCGATTGTTTCGTCATGTCTCCAGAATGGTACCTCCGGTGCAACAAGAACAATATTAGGCCAGGCAGTATGATCGAGAAGTTTGTCTTTTGCTTTTGATTGGGCTTTCATAATAGTTCCGCGCCCTGCATTGTAGCTGCCAAAAGTAAAATCAAGTCTTTCATTCTCATTAATTTCTTTCCATGCTTTATATAATGTTCTGTCATAATATATTCCGGCAGCAATATTCCATTCCGGGCTATCGATGGATTCAAAATCAGGATTACTGCTTTTAATTTCTTCGAATGTAGTAGGCATTAACTGCATTAATCCTCTGGCGCCAACATTACTAATTGCTTCCGGTGAAAGCCCGCTTTCAGCAATGCTTTGTGCTTTGAATACTTTCCAGTCATAACCCGGGCCGAAGTATCTCTTGCTGTACTTCCTGAAAGTTTCATCATAACTTTTAAAATGCTTTTGAGGAATTATGAATGAAAAAGAAAGAAGAAACATCAGCATGAATTTCAATTTAAAGCCCCGGCAATTATTAACGCGATAGAGATAAATAATGCTGCAATAAAAATCGATACAGCAATATTTCCTTTTTTTAATTCATCTTCAAAATCGATTTTAGGGGAGAGTTTGTCGAATGCTTTATAAGCTAAAAACATTAATACTACTCCAAGTGCGGCATAAAGAAAGTTCAAGCCGATAATACTCCATTCCATTATTACTCCGTGAAATTTAACTGATCCGGTATTCAATTTAGTTATAGCACTTTCTATTTACAATATTAA
>DAIEQP010000340.1 GCA_027347805.1 Ignavibacteria bacterium
CAAGAACGATTATTGGTGTGCCGGAAAAATATAAATGATGAAGTGTTCCAATTATTCCACCAGATAAAAATATTGTTGATGCAAGAACAGTTGCCTGCCCGGCGGTTTTAAGACTCACTAATTTTAATCGTGCAAATAAAAATGCAATTACAACTGTAGCGAACACTTCAAAAAATCCTTCAACCCAAAGATGAACAACCCACCAGCGCCAGTATTCTGCAACAGCAAGATTAGTATGTTTGCCATACATAAGTGCAGATGCATAAAACAGTGCAATCGCAACTGATGAAATTAAGAAGAGTGTAAGAATTGGTTTCTGTTCATCTTTTTTTGCAAGCGCTGGTTTGATAGCCCGAACCATTAAGAACAACCACAACAATAAACCGATTAGCAATGCTGCCTGGAAGAATCTTCCGAGATCAATGTATTCGTAACCGCTGTGTCCAAACAAAAACCAATTTGAGTCGGACATTTTGTTCATAACACTCAACCACTCGCCGGCCATCGATCCAAGAACTACAACTATTAAAGCTCCGAATAAAATGTTCACTCCAAGTTTTTGAAATTTTGGCTCAACACCACTCACAGCTGGCCCAATATATAAACCGGCGGCGAGCCAAGCTGTTGCAATCCAGAAAATTCCAAGTTGTGTATGCCAGGTTCTTGCAACTGTGTAGGGAAGAATTTGTGCTAATGGAATTCCGTAGAATCCATTTCCTTCAACTCCATAATGCGCTGTTACAACACCCATTACAATTTGCAGCAGAAGTAATCCTGTTACAACCCAGAAATATTTTATTACTGCTATTTGAGATGGAAATAAAACATTACCAAGTAATGGATCATTCTTCGGAATTTCTCCGTGAGGTTTTTCCTTTTCCTGTGAGGCGTAGAACCATGCCATTCCGCCTATTCCTGCTAGCAACATGATAATACTTACACCTGTCCATACAATTGAATCTCCGGTCGGCTTATTACCGACTAATTCTTCATGCGGCCAGTTGCTTGTGTAGGTTACATTATCATTAGGTCTGTTTGTTGAAGCGGCCCATGATGTCCAGAAGAAAAACGCACTTAACTGTTTTAATTTTTCAGGATCGGTTAAACTGTTTTTTCTGATTGCATAAGCTTCTTTTCCATTTATAAAAATTTCCGAATAATGTTTTGCGTTGTCTGCAATTGCAGATGCTCTTTCCGGAATAATTTTAATTGATGAATTCGATTCATCAAATGTATTTTTACGGAAAACGTTTTCCAGTTTTGATCTTATAGAAGCTTTTTCTTCATCCTTCAAATTATCGTATTGAACACCAAACTGTTGCTGTGCCCACTTGTTAAGAACGAATACTGCTTCACGGTGAAGCCAATCAGCGCTCCAATCTGGGGCAACATAACTTCCATGTCCCCATATTGAACCAACCTCCATTCCTCCCATTGCCTGCCAAACATTTTGTCCTTTTTGAATATCGTCTTTTGTAAAGACAACCTCACCGGTAGTGGTTACAACTTTTTCAGGGATTGGTGGAGCTTGTTGATAAATTCTTACTCCTATCCATCCAAGTACAGCGAATGAAACTAAAATCACTGCTGTAAAAGCCAGCCAGTATTTTTTCATGTTTATTTCCTTTTATAATTAAATGAATATTTGTTTGTAATTTTTATTATGCACTTCATTGGGCAGATCTCAAGACAAAGAGGAAGTTTTGAAAAACCTTTACACTCATTGCATTTTGATGGGATAACAAAGAAATGCTTTGCAGATAATCGTTCGATTTTTTTTCTTGTGCGATGACTTTCAATAGCATCCACAGGGCATTCTTCTTTACATGCACTGCAATTGATACATTCATCAGTAATCACGTAAGACACTTAGAATTTTTCTCCTTTTGCTTCACGCAGATAGCTTCCAACCGATCTAATTCTACCCCACATCGAAATAAAAAAAATCAGAATCCCTATTACCTGACTGATTGAGGTTATTGTAATCATCAGTTTGGTCAATGTATTTGGTAATGAAAATGATGAGACAACCTGAAACATGAATCGAAGAAAAGTAGATGCTGTCATTAGAAAATAATCAAACAAGATTAAATTAGGCCTATATAGTTTGTCCTCTTTTTCTGCGCGTGGAAAAAACCAGAGAGCAACACCCATAATCATCATCATTACAGCACCAACCAGAATTATGTGTGTGTGTGCCGAAATTAAATCAGGGTGGGGCCAAACGTCGTAAAAATTTTTCTCGATCATCATAAAAAGCCCGGTGAGGATTCCGATGACCAGGAAAATTATGCTTGTTTTGATGAAGTAACGTACGGTTGAAAACATGAATAAATCCTTATTCTAATGACGAAATATCGAATAAGCGGAGAAAACGTCCTTTGACTTAAGTCAGAAAAGTGATTTTTCTAATTGAGAATGGAAACTTATGATGCCAATCGTTTCAATCTTTGAGGATCGGAAATAAAAATATTTTTACCGGAAACACGTATGATTTTTTCGTTCTGAAGTTTTTTAAAAGTCCGGGAGAGAGTTTCTGTTATAGTGCCTAAATATGCGGCAATATTTTTTTTGGGAACCGTAAGTTTTAAAAATGGTTCAGCAAGTTTTTCTGTTTTATTTTTTTTTATTTCATCTAACAGAAAAGATGCAAGCCGGCCGACAATATCTTTTGTTGTTAATTCCTCAACTTTATTTGTAAGCACTCTCAACCTTTTTGCAAAACTTTCCAGCATTTTTAAACTCAGGTGAGGATATTTCTTAAGAAGGTTTAAGAATTCTTTTCTCGGAATGAATAATAAAACAGACTCGCTTGTTGCCTGGGCATTAACTACATAACTGCCTCCTTCAAAGAGAGCAATGTCTCCAAAGGAATCGAAAGGTTTTATCAGATGAAATATTGATTCTTTTCCTTCAGCTGATAAACGAAAGACTTTAACAGCGCCTTTTAGCAAAATATAAAAGCCTTTGTAAACATCTCCTTCGGAAAAAAGAATTTGGGATTTGGAAAACTTTGTGAGTTTTGTAATTGACGTAATTTTTCTTAATTCTTCAACGCTCAGCTCAGTAAATGGCGGAAGCTTTCTAAGTGATTCGTTTGATAGATTATTCTCTGGTAACAAATTATTTCTCATTCAGCCGAATGTAAAATAATAAATAGGCTGCAAAAATGTAGAGGGCAGAAAAGAATAAAAATTTTGTAAATACTTCTTAACGTAAATCCAATTCTTTTATTGCAAGTCCAATTGCTGTTTCGATCGAGTATCTATCGTTTAAGTACTTTGTTACTCTGTTAATAAAATTCTTTTTGAATTTTCTCGGTACCAGTACTCCGTAAAATACTCTTGCCAGTTCTAAAACTTTTTCCATGATTAATTTATTTTTGTTCTACTTAGATTATCGTAAAGAATAATTTATTTTTGAATGCAATTTAGAAAAAAGGATATATATGTCGGTAGAGCAAATTCGTTCTCTTTTTCCTCATCTTGATACAGGACAAATTTATTTTAATCATGCTGCAATTGGTCCCTGGAGTAAAAAAGTATTAGATAGAATTAATGAATATGCCTCTCAAAGAAGCGGAAGTATGGTTGAAAACTATCCCTTCTTTCTTGAAAAAAATGCTAGTGCAAAAGAAAAACTTAGTAAAATTATTAATTCTACATCGGATAGACTGGCCTGGGTTGATAATGTTTCCAATGGATTAAATATCCTTGCGAATGGATTAGAATGGAAAACCGGCGATAGGATAATATTGAATGATATCGAATTCCCTTCAAACATATACCCGTTTATGAATCTACAAAAGCAGGGGGTTGAAATTGATTTTGTTAAATCCAGAAATGGTATTGTTGATGTTCAGGATATCGAAAAGTTAATTGTGCCTAAAACAAAATTAGTATCAATAAGCAGTGTTCAATTTTTATCCGGTTACCGGGCAGATTTAGATTCAATTGGCGAACTCTGTAAAAAGCACAACATAATTTTCTGTGTTGATGTAATTCAAGGTGTAGGAGTAGTTGAGCATGATGTTGTAAAATCAAAAATTGATTTTTTAACGGGAGGGACTCAGAAATGGCTGATGAGTTCTCAAGGCTTATCTTATATTTATTTAACAGAAGAGTTGCAGAAAAAAATTGCACCTAAAAATGTTGGATGGACTTCGGTTTCTGATGCATGGAATCTTCTAGATTACAACTTAACATTAAAATCCACAGCTGATTCACTTCAGTGCGGAACAATAAATGTACTTGGTGTTTGTATTTTCGAATCGGTTCTAGATGTTTTCCTGGATTTCGGGATGAAAAATGTTGAAAGCAGAATTCTTGAAAATTCAGTTTATTTCATTAAGAAACTTTCTGAAACTGGATTAAATCCAATTCTTAATAATTTGTCCGAGAAGAAAATTGCCGGAATCATATCATTCAGGCATGAAAAGGCGGATCAAATTTTTTCATTACTCCAGAGCAGAAAAATATATGCAGCAATTAGAGAAGGAATGATTCGATTCTCTCCCCATTTTTATAATACACTGGATGAAATAGATTTTGTAATTGATGAGCTAAAATGTATGGTTTAAAATAAAGAAAGGGAAACAAATCAAATCATATGTGGGGGGAGCATATGACCCAATCTGAAGTCCCTTTCAAAATTTATTTTTCTGGTGAATAACTCAATTCAATTTTTACGTGAAAATCTGCGCCGCTGAACAAAGTATATTTAACTTCGCCAATTGTGCATTTGTAATCTTCACCAACTAAATCGCTTACAACTTTTGAAATTGCACCTTCAAGCTGGCCCACGCTGACAGCTTTTAATTTATTCTTAAGAAGTTTATCAACGTCAATTGTTTTTTCCTGTTCACCTGCCATTAATGTCTCCTGTGCAATTCAAATTTATGATTGTAATTTATTATTAACTTCTAATCAAATCAAGAATTTCTTTTGTTTTTTCATGCATTAATTTTTCGTTCGCTTTGCTTTCAACATTTAATCTAAGCAATGGTTCCGTGTTGCTCATTCTTACATTAAAACGCCATTCGGGGTATTCAATGCTTATTCCATCAAGTTCATCTAAAATTCCATCCGAATATTTTTCTTTTAGCAAGGCAATTTTTGCCTTCCCATCGGAAACAGTGCTGTTTATTTCACCTGAACACGGGTAAGCAGCTACCATTTCTTCTACCAGCTCAGATAGATTCTTATTCTCTTCCGAAATCAATTGCAGGATAAGAAGGAAAGGAATCAGACCGCTGTCTGAATAAGAATTATCCCTGAAATAATGATGAGCAGACATCTCGCCGCCATAAATCGAATTTACTTCTCTCATTTTCTGCTTTATGAATGCATGTCCGCTGACCGAGACAACAGCTTCTCCATTAGCTTTTTTAACTTCATCAATTGTATTCCAGACTAATCTCGGATCGTGTACAATTTTTTCGCCAGGATTTGTTTTCAGAATAGATTTTGCAAGCAGCGCAACAATATAATATCCCTCGATAAAGTTGCTTTTTTCATCGAAGAAGAAGCATCGATCGTAATCTCCATCCCATGCAACTCCAAGATCAGCTTTAAATTTTTTGATTGCGTCAATTGTTGGCTGTCTGTTTTCCGGCAATAAAGGATTTGGAACACCATTTGGAAAATTTGAATCAGGTTCATGAAAAACTTTTATCATTTTTATTGGAAGAAATTTTTCAAGGGCATCGAGAGCCGGACCAACACAGCCATTACCTGCATTTACTACAACATTAAGAGGTTTTATTTTTTTTGCATCATAAAAATTCTGAAGGTTGCTGATAAATTCATTCATGATATTTTTCTGAATGACTTTACCTTTTGTTGAAGCAACTTCACCCAATTCGTTTTTGAGAATCATTTGCTCAACATCAGAAAGTCCTGATTCCATTCCCATTGGTTTTGAACCTTTCTTCACAAACTTCAATCCGTTATACTCGGGAGGGTTGTGGCTGGCTGTGATCATTACACCGCCGTCTGTATTTAGAAAAGGTGTTCCGAAATAAATCATTTCAGTTCCGCATAAACCCAGATCAATTGCGTCGCAACCGGCATCTGTAATTCCATCTGCAAGTGCTTTTGATAATTCCGGAGAAGATTTTCTTACGTCCATTCCTATTAGAATAGATTTTGCGTTAAGGTATTTTACAACAGCACGACCAACTTTATATGCTAAATCAACATTTAAGTCACCAGGGACTTTACCTCTTATATCATAAGCTTTGAAAGACGGAATTCTTTCCATTTTTACTCCCAAAATTTTCTTTCCAAAAGTAAGGATTTGTTTAATAAGTTTTAATTTGTTCGGATGAATTTTTACATCGATTTGAATTGGAAAGCAATATATATTTCCAGTGCAATTCTGAGGAGCTGAATATCGCATCAATTGATACAGGAAATTCCCACTTTATTGTTTGTGGCAATTCCAATTGTAAATCCGTTTTTATAGTGGATTCATTAAATTCATCTGCAAATCCTAATTTTCTTTGCCCAAAGTGCGAAGAAGATTCTAAAACAAGCCATATAATTCAATGCAGAAGCTGTTTGACAATTCTTGGTATATATGAAACAGACAGCCTTGAAGAGCCAAACGTCTTCTATGCAGAAAAGTGCCATAATTGTTTTGGGACTTCTGAAGATGAAATGTTAATTCAACCGTTTTTATACCCCCGATTGATGCTATAAAAATTTTTTTCGTTAAAGGAACTTTCCATATTTCGTTAGCGTTATAACATTATATGTCATAACAATAATTCAAATACAAATAAATAAAAGGAAGCTCCAAATGAAAAAGATGTTATTCGCTCTAGTTATTGCTTTACTTACAACTACTGCATTTGCTCAAACAAAATGGAACATAGATAAATCTCATTCAAAAGTTCAATTCTCTGTTTCCCACTTAGTTATTACCGATGTTACAGGTCAATTCAAAAGTTTTGATGCGAGCATTGAATCAACTAAAGAAGATTTCTCAGATGCTAAAATCAATTTTAGTGTTGATGTAAATAGTATTTATACAGAGAATGATAAAAGAGATGGTCATCTTAAATCTGATGATTTCTTTAATGCAGAAAAATTTCCTAAGATGTCTTTTGTAGGAAAATCGATGAAAAAGGTCGGTAAAAACAAATTCAAACTCACCGGTGATTTTACAATTCGTGATGTAACAAAGCAAGTTACACTTGATGTAGTGTATAATGGTACAATTAAAGATCCGTGGGGAAATACAAAAGCTGGATTCAAAGTTACAGGATCATTAAACAGATTTGATTATAATCTTAAATGGAATGTTTTAACTGAAGCCGGCGGTGCAGTAGTTGGTAAAACAGTTTACTTAACGGTTGATTTAGAATTAAATAAAGCATAATGAAACTTGAAGAAGAAATAAAACAATCAAGATTTAGAAATGAATTTCATAAGCTGGCTGTTAATATATTTTATACTAACAGCTGGCTGCTGAATTTACAGACTGAACTATTTAACAAGTTCGGTATTACTGGAAATCAGTTCAATATACTAAGAATTTTGCGCGGTCAGCATCCACGGCCTGCAACTGTGAACCTTTTGAAAGAGAGAATGGTTGATAAAATGTCTGATGCTTCACGACTGGTGGAAAGACTGAGAGTAAAAGGACTGGTTAAAAGGGAGTTATCTGCGGATGATAGAAGAATGGTTGATGTAAAAATCACAGAAAAAGGATTAGATCTTTTATCTCAGATTGATAAACTGAATAATGAATACGATTCATTTTTCTGTAACCTAAGCGAAAAAGAAGCAAAAAAAATAAATGATCTTTTAGATAAAATGCGAGGATTGAACCAAACTAATCAGTAACTAAAACGAAAGGAAGGTTATGAAGGGCTCAAGAATGTCTTCCATGGCTGCAATTATCATTGTAATTCTTTCAGGAAATTTATCTGCAAGTGAATTCAGGGTACAGCAAATCCCGAACGGGGCAAAATTTGGATGTTTAAACTGTCACATAAGTTCAGCTGGTGGCGGTGCTAGAAATTCATTTGGACAGCTTGTAGAACAAAAATACCTTGATTCACAAGGAAATGTTAAATGGGGAGCAGCACTTGCCGCTGAAGATGCTGATAAAGATGGATTTACAAATGGTCAGGAACTACAGGATCCAGCAGGAACCTGGAAAGCCGGGCAAGCAAATCCTGGAAATTCTTCACTTGTTACATTGCCGGGTAATTCTAACAGCAAACCAAC
>DAIEQP010000352.1 GCA_027347805.1 Ignavibacteria bacterium
CTAAAAGATGCAATACTTCAAATTACCTCTAAAAGATTGGGAATGACTTGTGTTGTTGATGAGAATGGAATTCTGAAAGGAATTATTACAGATGGCGATTTGAGAAGGCTTCTGGAAAAATCTTTAGATATAAGAGATCTGAACGCTTCGGATGTAATGAGTAAAAATCCAAAAACAATTTCAAAAGATCTTCTTGCTTCTTATGCAATCCAGCAAATGGAACAATACAACATTACTTCTTTAATCGTTGCAGACAAAAATAAAAAGCCGCAGGGCATTGTACATCTTCATGATCTTGTTAAACTGGGTCTGCAGTCGCGATGAAAAAGCTTTTGCCTCTCATTGTTCTTCTTTTTTTATATGCTTGCTCTGAAGAAAAAATTCAACCGCAAATAGATAAGTCATCAATACAGGGAGAAATACCTTCTCACGAAAGCTGGAAATCTAAAGTTATGTTTACTGAGAAGGGTAAAATAAAAGCAGTCCTTTATTCAGATCATTTAAAGAAATATGAAATACAACGTGTTACTCTTCTTGAAGGAGTAAAAATAGATTTTTTTGATAAAGATCAGAAAAAAACTTCTCAACTGACTTCGGTAAAAGGAAAAGTGGATGACCTGCTTCATGACATGTATGCAACAGAAAATGTTATAGCTCAAAATGACAGCGGTGTTGTGCTTAAAACAGAAGAACTAAAATGGCGTAACAGTGATCAGAAAATTGTTACTGATAAATTTGTGTCTATCAAAACAAGAAAAGAAATTATTGAAGGTTATGGAATGGAAGCCGACCAGGATTTAAATAACTATGTCATTTTTAATCCGACATATACAGCATCAATAACCAAGGAAGAAAAGAAGAAGTGATAAAGAAATTTATCATACTGTTATTTCTCTCTATTTCATTAGCCGCGCAGGAATCAAATCCCATCCTGGCTGTTGGTGATAGTCTGCTTGGCAAGATGATAAATGGTGAAAGTGTTAGAGAAATTCATGGCCATGTTGTTATGACTCAGGGTGCTGTTAGAATTACTTGCGATAAAGCTGTTCAATATCTGGCAAGGAATGAAGCTGATTTAATCGGCAATGTTGTGGTTACACAGGATAGTATTATAATCAAAACAGTGAGGGGGCATTATTATGGAAATACAAAAGTAGCATTCTCTGATGCAGGGGTAAATCTGACTGATGGACATGTTAAGCTTAGATCAAATACAGGTTATTATTTTTTTAATGAGAAGAGATCATATTTCCAGGGTAATGTTAAGTTAAATGAAGGAGTATCGACTTTATCTTCATTCATAATGAATTACTATGACGATGATGATAAAGCAGTAGCCCGTCAGAATGTTATTGTTAATGATACATCATCAACAATGTTTGCAGATAGTTTAATTTATTTACGTAAAACAAAATTAACACGAGCATTCAATAATATTCGGATTTATAATTCATCCGATCGGGTTGCACTATTCGGCAATAGTTTAGAGGATGACGGCTTAAAAGGTTACACGAAAATTTGGGATGAACCATTATTAATAAGAATTGATACTACCGATTCCGGTGAATTGGATACATTAATAACTTCATCTAAAATGATGGAGTCATTTGATGATAGTGTGAAAAAATTAATTGCAACCGATTCGGTAAAAATTGTCCGTCGCGGATTTGCTTCTGCTAATAATCAAGCAATTTATTTTCGTACTAGCGAGGAAATCAGGACGTTCAGAAAAGATGGAGACGAAATTCCGCCGGTAATTTGGAATGAAGAAACTCAGCTTTCAGGTGATTCAATTTATATTTATATAAAGGATAAGCGGCTCACAAGAATTAATATGTGCTCTAATTCTACAATAATTTCAACGCATAAAGATAATGAATTCCGGTTTGATCAGATTTCCGGCAAGAATATAAATATGTTTTTTGATAAGAACGGAATAAGCTACACTGATGTAAAGGGAAACGCACTCAGCATTTATTATATGTATAATGATGATAAAGAACCGAATGGACTTATAAAATCAAGTTCGGAGAATGCAAAAATATTTTTTAAAGACGGACAAATTTCGGATGTAAAACTTTATATAAAACCGTTAAGTGAATTTCACCCTGAAAATATGATTAAAGGAAAGGAGAAAGATTTTACAATTCCCACTTTTAGAATTTTTTCAGACAAACCAACAAAAGAATTATTACTTTCAGGTAATAAAAAAGTATTGAAATATTTAGAAAAGGACTCTATTTACTATGCAGGAAAACCTGATATTAAGAAGCGAAAACCTTAAAAAAGTTTATAAGAAAAGAACTGTTGTTAACAATGTTTCTGTTCATGTTCAGCAGGGAGAGGTTGTTGGTCTTCTTGGTCCAAATGGCGCAGGCAAAACAACTACTTTTTATATGATTGTTGGAATGATTAAACCTAACGAAGGAAAAGTATTTTTACAGGAAGAACAGATAACACACCAGCCAATGTATAAACGTGCAAAAATGGGAATCGGTTATCTACCCCAAGAAGCATCTGTATTCCGTAAACTTTCTGTGGAAGACAATATTATGGCTGTTCTGCAAATGTTAAATATGACTTCCGAAGATAGAACTAAGAAACAAGAAAAACTTCTTGAAGAACTCGGTTTGAATCATGTGCGTAAAAATTTGGGATTTCAACTGAGTGGCGGTGAAAGAAGAAGATGTGAAATTGCACGTGCTCTGGCTACCGATCCGAAATTTATTCTGCTTGATGAACCATTTGCCGGAGTTGATCCTATTGCAGTTGAAGATATAATGAATATTGTTGCAAATCTTAAGCACAGGGGAATAGGAATATTAATAACTGATCATAATGTTCATGAGACATTAAGCATAGTTGACAGGGCATATATATTGATAAATGGCCAGATATTTAAAGATGGAAAAGCTCACGATCTTGCAGAAGATGCAGAAGTAAGAAAACTTTACCTTGGAGAAAAATTCAAGCTGGATCGTTATTCTTAAATTAAGCTAAGAGCAGCATAAGTTAACCCCGATACACCTAAAGCATAAAATATAATCCAGAGAATTGTCTTAATTAAACTTTTTCGTTTCTGTTTCTTGTGATATGACCAGGTCGCGTCTTCGTCTCGTTTATAATCACCTTTTTCAATAGACCAATTCTTGTTGGGATTATACATTCCTTTCTTTCCACTCATACTTTTAATATTATCAAATTTTTGTTGGCAAAAATAAAAGAAAATATCAACCAATAAAATGATTAACTAAATTCCTTCAATATTCTCTTGATTTCCTCTTCTGAAATTCCGCTTCCATAAACTGATGAAGGGTTTCCAGTTTTAGTTTTTGAATCATTCTCCTTAAACGAAGGATTGCCAGCTCTTGCGCGTAATCGTTCTTCAATTAACTGTGTGAATGATCCATCGGGATATGTTTGCTTGAAACCGGAAGTAGAATCTGTTCCATCATAAGATGAAATACATTTTCCATTATTTACCGGATTTACTTCGAATGCAAGTGTTTTCACATTCATTAAATGCATTGCAGTAACATTTTCAGAGATAATTGATCCGCCCCAGGTGCCAGGCCCCAAAGTTAATGAAGGCATTAATCCTGTTGTATAACCAACTGCACCAACTGATGATGGTGTATTTACAACAATTCTGAATGCCGGTTTTTCAAAAGCAAACTTCATAATAATATCTTTATCATTGGAATGTATTGCAAGAGTGTGCCCGATTCCGCCGAATTCAAGAAGTTCAATACATTTATGACAACCTTCCATCCATCCATCTACCGTATAAAATGCCAGGACAGGCGAAAGTTTTTCTATGGAAAGCGGTTCATCTTTTCCTACAGTATTGCACTCGGCTATTAAAACTGAAGTATTCTCCGGAACAGTAAAACCGGCATAATTGGCAATCCATGCTGCAGGTTTACCTACAATATCCGCATTTAATTTTGCGCCTTTTGCAATTTTATTTTCAAGCTTCTTTTTTTCATCATCATTAACAAAATAACATCCAATTCTTTTTGCTTCTTCAATAACTTTATCTCTTACGGGTCTATCAACTATCATTGCCTGTTCAGATGAGCAGAGAACGCCATTATCGAATGTTGTTCCAAATACAATATCTGCTACAGCCTTTTGTATATTAGCACTTTTTTCTATAAATGCCGGAACATTACCTGCACCAACTCCATACGCAGGTTTACCTGCACTATATGCAGCACGAACCATCGGCATTCCGCCAGTTGCAAGTATTACTGCAATATTTTTATCATGCATCAATGCATCAGTTCCTTCCAATGTTGGGATTGACAAGCATTGAATCAAACCATTTGGGGCGCCGGCTTTTACTGCTGCATCATTTATAACTTTTAACGCTTCTTGAGTACATCGAAGAGCTTTTGGATGTGGAGAAACAACAATTCCATTTCGGCATTTTAATGAAATGATTGATTTAAACATTGCAGTTGAGGTAGGATTTGTTGAAGGAACAAGAGCTGCAACAACACCCATCGGTTCTGCAATTTTTACAACCTTTCCATTTTTTTTGACCTCGATTACACCAACTGTTTTAAGGTCTTTAATGGATTCCCAAACACTTATAGTGCCGAACTGATTCTTAATTATTTTATCAGAAACTTTACCGAACCCGGTTTCCTGGTAAGCCATTTGTGCAAGACGCTCAGCTTCTTTATTGCCGGCATCTGCCATTGCTTTAACAACTTTATTAACCTGTTCCTGGTTGAAATGCTTAAATTCTAGCTGAGCTTGCTTAGCTTTAGCAGCAAGTTCACGCGCTTCCTGAATTGAAGAAAGATCTTTATCTAGACCCATTATTTTTATCCTTTAATGATCAAATATAAAAAGCAGGGCACACAACTTCAATTACAGATTTAATTCTATTTGTCACTTTATTAATTCTTTTACTTTTTGGTATCCGCTTTTACTAACCGGTAGCTTTTTACCATCCTGAAGAATAACTTGATAGCTTTCTTTTTCGAGTAATTCTATCTGTTTTATGTTTGTTAAACTAACTATAAATGATCTATGAATCCGGAGAAAAACATTAGGATCTAAATTTTCCTCGAAATATTTCATTGTTTTTTGTTTCAGAAAATTTCCTTTCCGTGTATAAAGCATTGTATAATCATCCTGCGCTTCGATGTAGTTAATATCATCAACTGGTATAACATTGATCTTTTGACCGGATTTATAAACAACCCTTTCCAGAAATTCATTTTTTAATTCAGCAAGTTTAGTAAGGGATTTGAATTTATTTTTTATTTCCGATTCACTTGTAAGAATTTTTTCTGCTTTATTTATTGCTTCCAAAAATCTTTCTTCAGCAAAAGGTTTGAGCAGATAATCAGTTGCATTTACTTCGAATGCTTTAAGGGCATACTGATCGAATGCAGTTGTAAAAATAATTACCGGCGGTTCTTCAATTAATTCAAGCATTTCAAATCCCGTGAGTTTGGGCATCTGAATATCGAGGAAAACGAGATTCGGCTTTGTATCATTAATTAGTTTTATTCCATCAAATCCATTTGTGGCTTCACCTATCAATTCAAATTTGTCCAGCTTTTTTAAATAAGCTTTTATGATGTCTCTGGCAAGCTGCTCATCATCAATGATTATTGTTCTTATCTTATCCATTCTTAACTCACGGGAATGTAAATGTTAACGCAAAAATTGTTCTGTCTTTTTTCCACCTGGATCAGGTTATCCTGGTTATAAATTAGTTTCATTCGGTTCTGGATATTCTTAAGACCTATTCCGTTTCCTTTTCTTGGTACGGCTTCGGGATCGAAATTATTCTCAACACTGATTTTAAAATATTCTTTTTCCATTCCACACGAAAGTTTGATGATTACTTTTTCCAGGCTTTCGTAGACACCATGCTTTATCGCATTCTCGAAGAGCGGCTGCAGAATCATACTTGGAATTTCCATTTCCTTGCATTCGAGTTTAAGATCTTCAATAAATTCAAATTTATCCTCAAAGCGTATCTTCTCAATATCCAAATATAATTTGCCGGCATTTATTTCATCTATCAGTTTACTCTTTTGGTTTTCATTCTTGGCTAATGTACTTCTCATGAATGATGAAAGTTTGATAGTCATTTCCTGTGCTCTTGCAGGATTACTTAGTGTTAGAGAACTAATTGAGTTAAGACTGTTAAAAATAAAATGGGGATTGATCTGATATTTAAGTGCGTTTAACTCTGCTTCTTTCACTAAAGACTTAAGTTCGCTTTCTTTTAGTACCTTTTCCTGAAAGTTGTTGTAATAAATTATAACATAATCAACAGCGACAAGAACAATATAGATCAAAATCCCGAATAAGAATCTCCAGACTGTAGAATTGTAGAGAAGCCCAAGGTATTTCTGATCGGCAACTAATACTTGATTTAATATAAATTCACTAATTGCTAACCAGATACCTGCTGTAATTACTGCGGCGACAATGTGGTTCAAAAATATTTTCACGGCAGAGTAATTCTCTAATGAATTAAATCTAACAGTGTACCAAATTCCAATACCGAGAATCATGTAAAGAGCATTGAATACAAAGGAATCAATTAATGCCGGATACAGCTTTATATTCATTGCAAAGACAAGTACATTTATTTGTGCAAGAAAAAGAAAGAACCACATCAACGCGTATGTTATAAAAACTTTTTTATTACTTGTGAATGGGTTTGTCATTTAATTTTCCTTAATTAGAAATTTCGCCGCCGCCAAATACAACCGAACCTTTAATTATTAAAACTGAGTCGGGATTTGGCTGAACTGTTATGCTTAAGTATCTCTTATCTTCAAATCCTCCGAAAGCAGCCGAAACGTTTGTAATAATTTTCCATTCGGCAGGAACACGCAATTCAACACTTCCAAAAATTGATGATACATTCAAAACTACTTCGCCGTGCGCAAGTTTTGCCTGTGTTAAATTTAATTCTACGCTTCCGAAAACAGCGCTTA
>DAIEQP010000385.1 GCA_027347805.1 Ignavibacteria bacterium
CTGATAATTTTTTTTATATAATTCGCATAAGCAGGATATGGAATTGTCTGATCAATTAGATTTCTGATTTGTTCTTCTATTACTGCCTGGTCAAAAATATTTCCAAGTAAAGAAAAAATTAAAAGTATAAAAGGAATCATTCCAAGAAGCAGCGAAAATGAAATTCCCGCTCCGGCAAAAAATAAATTGCGCTTGTCCATCCTTTTGAACAAACCAATTATATAATAATCGACAAAGTCGAAAATTCTCTTTACCGTAGCCAGTGATATATAAGAGGCTATCTTTCTAAAGACACTAAACTTTAGCATGCATCTTTGATTGTATTGAGTTGTAATATAAATCTATCAGGTGTTCCATTGAAAACTGATATTGATCATTGATGCTAAGAACTGAACCGCCGGTTAATCCGATGCATGTAAAAGGCGTAAAACTTTTAGACATAATTTCTTCGAACTTGTCTTTGTTATCTTCTTTAACAGTGACAATCACACGAGATTGACTTTCGGAGAAAAATGAAAAATCCTCCCGTTTCTTTATCGGTACATGTACTTTTGCGCCAACAGGTTTTTCCATATCAATTATACAACATTCGGCAAGGGCACAAAGAATTCCACCTTCAGAAACATCATGAGCTGATTCAATTAATTCCGATTCTATAAGATGAAGTAATGTTGTGTGTAAATCTTTTTCTGTCTGCAAATCTATTCTGGGGATTTCTCCGGTAACAAGATTATGAATTACACTTAAATACTCGCTTCCGCCAATCTCTTCATAATCTTCGCCAAGAATGTAAATTATATCATCTTCATTTTTAAACTGAGCAGTTGTTACATTATCAATATCTTCTATTAATCCAACCATTCCAATTGTTGGTGTGGGATAAACAGCTGCATCAGGACTTTCATTATAGAAACTAACGTTGCCTCCGGTAACAGGTGTATTAAAAAACCTGCATGCATCACCCATTCCTTCAATTGCTTTTTTAAACTGCCAGTAATTTTCCGGTTTGTACGGATTTCCAAAATTTAAACAGTTAGTGATTGCAAGCGGAATGGCACCGGTGCAAACAACATTTCTTGCAGATTCTGCTACGGCAATTTTAGCACCTTCCTTTGGATTAAGGTAAACATATCTGCCATTGCAATCTGTTTTTGCAGCAAGAGCTTTATTAGTTCCTTTTAAATAAATAACTGCTGCATCAGACCCGGGACCAACAATAGTATTTGTTCTAACCATTGAATCGTACTGTTCATATACCCATCTTTTGCTTGCAATATTCGGTGATGAAAAAACTTTTTCAAATGCATCAATAAATGAATCCGGTTCAGGAATTTTTCTCAAATCAAATGCTCTGGTTTCTTCCAAATACCTTGGTTCCTGAGTATCTCTAATATATACCGGGACATTACCGCCAAGGGCCAATTCAATAGGAGGGATTTCCGCTTTCTTTTCACCATGATGATTAATAATCAGTTTTTGTTCATCGGTTACAACACCAACTATTTCACAATGTAAATCCCATTTTTCAAATATCTCTCTAACTTTATCTTCGTAACCTTTTTTTGCAATAACAAGCATCCTTTCCTGGCTTTCGGACAACATAATTTCGTAAGCGCTCATATCTTCTTCTCGAAGAGGAACTTTATCCAAATCGATTATCATTCCCGATTCACCTTTCGCGCTCATCTCGGAAGTTGAACATGAAATTCCAGCTGCACCCATATCCTGAATACCAACAACTAAATCCTGTTTAATTATTTCAAGCGTAGCTTCAAGTAATAATTTTTCTGTAAATGGATCTCCTGCTTGAACTGAAGGTCGCTTAGCTTCAGACTTTTCAGAAATTTCTTCTGATGCAAAAGTTGCTCCATGAATTCCATCTCTTCCGGTTGATGAGCCAACAATCATTACGGGATTACCTGCACCTTTAGCAACAGCTGAAACAACTTGATTTGAATCTACTAAACCAATTGCCATAGCATTAACAAGAGGATTTGTTCTATAGCATGCATCAAAGTAAACTTCACCAGCAACTGTAGGAACACCAAAACAGTTACCATAATCTCCAATACCTTTTACAACACCTTCAAACAAATATCTTGTTCTTGCATCATCCAAAGTTCCAAATCTTAGTGAATTTAAAGATGCAATCGGTCGGGCACCCATTGTAAAAATATCTCGCAAAATTCCTCCAACACCGGTTGCAGCGCCCTGGTAAGGCTCAACAGCTGAAGGATGATTATGGCTTTCAATCTTAAATGCAACAGCTAACCCATCGCCGATATCAACAAGTCCGGCATTCTCTTCCCCTGCGCCAACAAGCAACCTTCCGCCGCTGCGCGGTAAAGTTTTTAATAATGCAATAGAATTTTTATAACTGCAATGTTCGCTCCACATTACAGAAAATATTCCTAATTCGGTAAATGTTGGAATTCTACCGAGCCGTTCACAAATCCAGCCATATTCTTCTTCAGTTAGGCCATGTTCAAGTGCTAATTCGAGATTTACAATAGGTTCTTTCATCTTTTCAAAGTCTGTTTTTGTTTTCAACGGAAATATAAGAATTCTGTTCCGTTTTGCTTTAATAAAGTTTTTCTGTTTTTTAAAATTCAGCCCACTTTTCTTTATAATAAATCTGAATTTAAAGAAATATTGAATTTCCTTTTTGCCTCTCTCCACCTAAAATTTTAGAGAAATACATATTTATAATTTTTTCATAAAGGATTTTTTTTGAAACTTGCCAGGCTCGGATAAAATTTTGAAAATCAACTTCATACTCCATCAATTGAATCTCGTCACAAACCTTTCTATTTTACATCCGTCTTATCTTAAGAAAACCATAACGGGTATTTTGTATGAACATTTCTTTCCGAGATCACAAATACTGGCTAATTGCAGGCGGAATAGTATTATTATTTATCGTTGCATTGTATCAGCATAGCGTTTTTACAACAATGAAAATGGAAATAACAAGAAATGATGCAAAAGAAATTGCCCATAAATTTTTGTTAGAATCGAAATTTGACATCAAAGATTTTAAAACAGAAGTATTTCTGAATAACTCCCCTGTTGAAAACAGATATCTCATAAAAAAACTTGGCAGCTCAAACTTTAAAGAACATACTAACCAAAAGGGAAAATCAACATATGGATGGATTGTTCTTATACATCAAGATTTGCCCAGACAGATTGCTCAGACAACTTACAATGTTTTTGTTTCCAGCAAAGGTGATATAACCGGATTCAGACGCGAAATACCCGACACTGCAAAGGGAGATTTTTTACCATTAGAGAAAGCAAAAGAGCTTTTTAATTTAAAGATAAAAGAACTGGTAAAAGATAATCTGAATGATTTCAAAGTGATTGAATCCAAGGAAGAAAATTATCTTCACAGGAGAGATTATTCATTTAGATTGGAAAAACCTGTCCCTGAATTAAATGCAAAGTATATTATTCTAGGTAAAGTACAGGGAGCGCAGGTTGGCAGTATTCTTCATTACCTTGAAGTTCCCCAAATTGATAGAGAATATTTTAGTTCGATGGAAGCCATGTACGGCACCATTTCTGCTTTATCAGTACTCTTTTTAATGATTCTTGCATTTTATCTTTTCTTAAAAAAATATCATCAGGGAGAAATTTGGCTTACACTTGGCAGAAATATTTTCATTTTCTTTTTTGCTATTGCATTCATTTCTCTTGTAAATATGTGGCCAAGCATGGGTAATGGTGCCATGCTCGGAAATCTTTCTTTCAGCAATGTTAAATTGATTGTATTTCTTATAAACGGACTTATAATTTATTTCTTTTTATCACTTCTTGTATTCGCAAGCTGGACAGTTGCAGAATCATATTCGAGAAGTTTATGGCCAGAAAAATTAAAAGGGATGGATGCGTTTTTGAAAGGACATTTTTTTTCATTGTCTACCGGTATATCATTGATGCAAGGCATGGTAATTGGCGGAGCGCTGGCGTTAAGTGTTTTGACAGGATCAATAATCTTAAACACACCTAATAATTCAATTTTCATTTCACCTACAAATTTTCAGGAAATTTTTTCAGGTTATTTGCCGGCTCTAGCAATTATTCTTGACGGTTTGGTAGAAGCAAATCTGGCAGCAATTGTTTTAACTTTTTTCATTGTCAGTATTTCTTACAACAGATGGAAGAAAAAATGGATTTCAATATTGTTAACAGGATTCATTACAACACTTGGTTTTGCTGTAGCCGCTACACCGCCTTCACTTAATAGTTTGGGTATAAATCTTATTTCATATTTCATTTTTGGATGCTTCCTAAGTATTCTTTATTTCCAGTTCAATCTATTAACACTTTTAAGTTCACTTTTTTATTTCACTGTAATTGAGAGAACGTTTACTCTTTTTGCTACTCAGAATTCTTTTTACTCATGGAATCTGATTTTTGTAATTATTGCAATCGCAATTACTCCATTGGTTTATTTTATCAGTATGATTAGAAAAGAGGAATTTGTTTTGGGTAACTATGGATTACCATCACACATTCAAAGAATTTCTGAGCGTGAAAGATTGAAGAAAGAAATGGAAATTGCTTCTAAAGTACAGTTAAGTCTTCTGCCAAAAGAAGAGCCTAAAATTGCCGGTTATGATATCGCCGCTATTTCGATTCCTGCTGTTGAAGCTGGCGGTGATAATTTTGATTTTGTAAAACTT
>DAIEQP010000386.1 GCA_027347805.1 Ignavibacteria bacterium
CTTAAGCGGGGTTTTCTTCAAATCATTTTCAACATATTTCCAATTGTCTTCCGCAAATCCATTTTGATCTTGAGAATAGTCTTTGTGCCCGGACTGGAACATATTAAAGTCAAGCCATTCTTTGTTCTGAAACCAACTTGATGACTGCATTCTGCCAAAAGGATGAAATGTGATTAAATGATTTTTATCATACTTCTTTAATGTTTCACCCAGTTTATTCCAAACATCAAGGTTTTCGTTTCCTTTTATATCTCCTCCGTTAATCCAAATTAAATTTGGTTTGTTTTTATACCGCTCAGCTAAAAATTGTGCATATGATTCAATGTTTTTTTTGTTGATGAATCCATTCTTAACGTTTGAGCCCCAAACAGGAACAAGTGCCAGATAAATATTTTTCTTAGCCGCAAGATCAAGAAGCCTGTCTATATAATTCCAATAACCGGATTTTGAATTATCTTTGTTACGAGTTTTGGGAAAGGACGCGTCATTGTTAACAAATGCAGAATCTCCGTAAACATTTACGGCCGGAGCAGAATGGATTATCATAACCTGAATAACATTAAATCCTTTTTTCTCACGATCATCAAAATATTTTTCTGCTTCTTCATAATTTAACTTTTTGAAAAGAAGCCAGCCGGTATCTGCCAGCCAAAAGAATGGTGTTCCATTTTCATGTTGAAGATATTTTCTGTTGCTTGAGATGGAGAGTTTCCAGTTATTGGCGGGAACGGACTGGCATATTACAATTGAAAAAGATGATAAAAATATTACAAGTAAAGGGGAAAACTTTTTCATATGTTAATTTTATTAATGTTTGGGAGACACTATTAACTTAATAAAAGCTGTTTATTTCCGAAAGCCAAGTAGTTATTTTAGCAGTGAAAAATTATGGCAATGTTAAGTTTATATACTACCAGTTTACGTGATAAAATCCTTCTTGGTTTTACCGTGATTCTTTTGATCATGTTTCTTGCAACATTGTGGAGTATTTACAATTTCTACAGGTTCAACGAAACAATCAAAAAAACCATGCAGGATAATTATTCCGTAATTATTGCAGTTGATAATATGGGCAAGTCGCTCGATGAACAAGTGCAGTCTGTAATTGTAATGTTTAATCAGGATTTTGAAAAAGGGGACAGTCTTTTTACAAAAAGCGGCGTAGATTTTTTTTACTGGCATCAGCGAACCAGAGATTTAGTTTCTTCTTACGAAGAAAGAAAAATTTTAGATTCAATGCAGGTAGAGATAAATCACTTTAAGCAGGAGAATATTGAGAAGCTTGATTATAGAATATTTATGAAAGGACAGGCTTCAAAAGTAAAGATTGATCTTGGAAATCTGATTACACAGCTGCAGACAATTAAAGAAAGATGCAATCGTATTTTGGAAATTAACCACGTGTTTCTGAACAAAGCCGTAGAAGATGTCAGAACAATTACTCAGACCGCAGCAATAACAATTCTTGTAATTCTCCTTGGAGCCATTGCGCTTAGTTTTGTTTTTGCTACAAAATTCTCAGAGTACATTGTAAGACCGATAACGAAGTTGAGACAATCGGTATCTCACGTTGCAGAGGGAAATTTTGAAGAAAGAATAGAACTTGATGAAAATTCAGATGAGATTAATGCTCTCGCAGACGAATTTAATAAGATGAGTGAAAAACTTCAGGTCTACGAAGAACTTAACTTCAATAAAATTTTATTTGAAAAGAAAAAATCAGAGCTGGTAATTGAGGGAATGAATGAACCGGTACTGATGATTAATGATAATTTTGATGTATTGTTGTCTAACAAGGCATTCGACGAAATTTTCGGTGAATCAGCTGTCAACAATGATGAGATAAAAAAAATCCTAATCAAAGAAAAAGCAATTGCAGGAAAAATTTCTGTTGCAACAGAAAAATCTCACCGGGAAGACGTTATTAAAATTAAAGACCACCTTGGAAATCAGAAATATTATAATGTAATTGCAGCATTGCTAAATATACCAGAAAGCGGCGCAACAGGAACAGTGTTTGTCTTTAATGATGTTACTAAGTATCAGGAATTGGACAGAATGAAGTCCGAGTTTATCGCAAAAGTTTCTCATGAATTAAAGACCCCACTTACTTCTCTTGGAATGGCACTTGGTCTATTTGAAGATGGTATTGTTGGAAAGATCAGCAAAAAACAAAAAGACCTTGTTTTATCTATGAAGGAAGATTATGAACGATTGAACAAATTGGTATATGAAATTCTAGAATTAACAAAACTGGAAGCTAATCTCGGCAAAACTAAATTTGAAAAATTCGAGGTAAATAAATTAGCGGATTATATTTCGAAAAAGTTTTCGATACTTGCCAAAGAAACCAAAATTTCGCTGGAAGTAAATGACAAAACCAGTAAAGCTGAAATAAATGGAAACATGGATACAATGATAAGTGCCGTTGAGAATCTGGTTGCTAATTCGCTAAAATTTACACCGCGCGGTGGCGAAATTAAAGTCGATTTTATAAAGGATGATGGAAATGTCTTTATTGAAATTTCCGATACCGGTATTGGTATAAGTCCGGATAATCTTAAAAAAGTTTTTGATAAATTTATTCAGATAGATGATTCGGCTCCTGGAAGTTTGGGGCTTGGTTTATCAATCGCAAAAGAAATAATTGAACTCCATAATGGAGAAATAAAAGCCTTTAGTGAGTTGGGTAAGGGAAGCACATTTCAAATTAAATTACCGGTTGCATGATGCAGAATTCGAGTATTCTTGTTATTGATGATGAAGTAAATATTTTAAAAACAATTGAGCTTTCGTTAATTGCCCATGGCTATTTGCCGGAAGTATTTTCTAATCCGCTTGATGGTATCAATCGAGCTAAAGAAATTTTCTTTGAGGTAGCCTTTGTTGATCTAAAAATGCAGCCGTTGGATGGAATCGCTACGCTTCAGGAAATAAAAAAAATATCTCCGGATACAACAATTGTTCTTATGACCGCGCACGGTTCAATTGAAAGCGCAGTGGAAGCAATAAAAAAAGGCGCTCACGATTACATTTCAAAACCGTTTACACACAAAGAATTTTTGCATCTCGTTGAAAAAGCATTTGAACATCACCGGCTTGCTAAACAGGTCCGCGGCTTAACATATGATATTGAAGAGGAACTTCAGAAAGATACTTTCATAACGGTTAATGTAAAAACTAAAGATATATTAAATACAGCAAGGGAAGTTGCCGACAGTGATATTCCAATTATGATAGAAGGTGAAAGCGGTACTGGAAAAGAATTGCTAGCAAAATTTATTCACACACATAGTTCAAGAAAAGAAAATCCTTTTATAGCAATCAATTGTTCTGCAATACCGGAAAATCTTTTTGAAAGCGAACTGTTCGGTCACGTTAAAGGGGCATTCACAACTGCCATTAAAGACAGGACCGGAAGACTGGAACTGGCAGATGGGGGCACTTTGTTTTTAGATGAAGTTGCAGATATTCCTAAACAGATGCAGGTAAAACTTCTTCGTTTTTTGCAAAACAAAGAATTTGAGAGAGTAGGCGAAAGCATCACTCATAAAGTTGATGTTAGAATTATTAGCGCAACGAATAGAAAAGTTGAATCCGATCTTGCTGATGGAACAATTCGAGAAGATTTTTATTATAGAATAGTTGGTCTTAGGTTAAATATTCCGCCGCTTAGAGAAAGACGCGATGATATAAAAGCTTTGCTTGAACATTTTATAAAGAAGTATGCCGCCGGAAAACAAACAAAAATTCTGGATGAAACTTTGAAACTGTTGATGGATTATGACTGGCCTGGAAATATCCGTGAATTTGAAACAGTAGTAAAACGGCTGCTGGTTTTTGCTAAGGATGGCATTATAAAACCAGAATTTTTACCGATAGAAATTTTTGAATTTAAGCCCAAACAGGTTATTCAGCAGATCCAAAAGATTGACGATCTTGAAAAGCAGCACATTGAAGATGTTCTTAAGCTGGCCCCGACAACCAAGGAGGCGGCTAAAGTTCTTGGAATATCCGAAACGACGCTCTGGAGAAAGAGAAAATTATTTGGTCTTTAAACTCAAACTACCTTTCATATTGAAATCACCACATTTCATTTTGAAAATAACAGTTGATTTCTTTTATCTAAAAGCGCATTTTTAGCCCCATTGTTCGGTATAAGACTGACTTTCCCTCTGGCATAATTTTCGGACAGTAATAAACGAAACTTATTCATTAAATCTAAGGAGTAACACAAATGAAACAATCTGCTTTTATTGTCTCTCTTTTCTTTGTCGCTATGATAGCGGGGTATGCAATTTATGAATTAGTCTTTGGTAACCCAGCAAACTTTGCTGATTTTGCTACTAAAGGCACAAAACACACTCCGTTAAATGGAAACCTTTTAGGAACTGTTTACGTAGGCGGTCCGCTCGTAGCTTTATTGATTGCATTATCAATCATGGTAACTGCTGTTATCATCGAAAGAGCAATTACTTTAAGAAAAGCTCAGGGAAAACAAGCAATTCCAAAATTTTTCAAATCAGTTATCGATCAAATTAGAAATGGTAAAATTGACGAAGCTGTTGCATCTTGCGATAAACAAAGAGGTTCGGTTGCTAACGTATTAAAATCAGCACTCACACGTTATCAGGAAGTTACATCAGATAAATCTTCAATTGATAAAGAAAAACAATTAGTGGAAGTTGAACGAGCTGTTGAAGAAACTTTGATGCTCGAAACACCACTCCTCGAAAAGAAATTAATTGCTCTTTCAACCATTGCTTCCATCGCTACAATGGTTGGTCTTTTAGGAACAGTAGTTGGTATGATTCGTTCATTCAAAGCTATGGCTGCTACAGGCGGCGCTCCAGATGCTATTGGTCTTGCTACCGGTATTTCTGAAGCGTTGATCAACACAGCAGGTGGTCTTATTGTGGGTATCGCTGGTATCGTTGCTTATAACTTTTATGTAAACAAAGTTGATAATTTCACTTTCCAGATTGATGAAGCTAAATACAATGTTATGCAATTATTAAAATCAAAGTGAGGTAATTAATGCCGCACATTAAAAAGAAAAGAGTCTCTGTTCGTATTGATATGACTCCGCTTGTAGACGTGGCGTTTTTGCTCTTAACATTTTTCATGATGACTACTACTTTTAAGCCAGTTGAAGATGTTGAAGTGATAATACCCACATCACATTCGGAAATCAAACTTCCGGAAACTAATACCATGCTGCTTTATGTTGATAAATCCGGAAATCTTTTTATGGGCTTCGACTCGCAGACAATGATGGAAAAAATGTTTGGCAGCGAGTATAAATATAAACAAGCAAGTCCTGTAAAATTAGACATACTTGGCGAAACTTTAATGAAAGCGAGAATTTCTAACCCGAAACTCAGAACTATTGTTAAAGCTGATGCATCTGCTGAATATGGTGTTATTCAAGATGTTATGGATATTCTTGATAAAGTAAAAATATCCAGATTCAACATGGTAACTAATTATGAAACTGACCGTAAAAGTTAAAATAGGAGATTAATATGTCCGGTGGCGACGTTGGCGGCGATGGCGGTGGTTCAAAACGGAAAAATAAATTTAGCAAGCGCAAACCAAAAAAGAGATTGAATATTCGCATAGACATGACTCCTTTGGTTGACGTTGCATTTTTATTACTAACGTTTTTTATGATGACCACTGTATTTCGTTTGCCTCAAACACTCGAAATAAATCTTCCACCTAAAGATGTGGATATTAAAATTGGTGAATCTAACCTTCTTACAATTCGTGTTGATGAAAATATGCAATTGTATTGGAATGTCGGGTTCGAGGTTCCGCATAAAATTAGCTGGGATGATTTTAATAAATTCTTAAAAACAAAGAGGGCCGAAAACCCAAGATTCAATGTGCTTATTAAGATCGATAAAAAAAGTAAATATCATATGATGATTGATATTATAGATGAATTACGAGTATGTGGTTTAGACCGTTATGCTTTAGCTCCAATGACGGATATTGACAAAAAAGAAATGGCAAGAGCTACATAAGGAGGAAGAAAAAATGGCAGAAGCAGTAGCATTACAACAAAATAACGTGTACGGAGCTTTTGAATTAAAAAAGATCTATCCACGTAACTACACCATTGGTGTGGGACTCGCTATTTTTCTTCATCTATTGTTAATCGGCACTTATTACTTCGTACAAGTTCTTTCTCGTGAAGATGAGGGAGGTGCCCCAATGGTAAAAATGAAGATTAATTATAGCGATCTTGGTCCACCACCATCAATTGAAAATGTTGCACCACAAATTCAAGTTGCTGGTCCTGTTGCCGCACCTACAGTTGGTGTGCCTGTTCCAGTTCCTGATGAAGAAGCACCACCAGAACAAGTGATTGCTTCTCAGACAGAATTGTCTCAGCAACAAGCCCCGGCAATTTCAGAAGATTTATCGGCGGGTGCTCAAATTCAGCAGGATATTAAGATTGAAGAAGAAAAGAAAATGGATGATGATCCAGATATGAATGCTTTCCAGGCTGTTGAAAAATTACCGGAAATGGTTTTCTCTGCAAAACCAGAATTCCCGGAAATTGCTAAACGTGCCGGTATTACAGGAAAAGTATTCGTAAAAGTTTTGGTTGATAAAGAAGGTAAACCGAAAAAAGCAGTAGTAATTAAATCGGATTCCGAATTATTCAATCAACCTGCTATTGATGCTGCTTTAAAGAGCGCTTTCACACCGGCTCTTCAAAATCAACATCCAATAGCTGTTTGGATTGTGCTTCCATATCGATTTACATTAGAAGGACAACAATAACATGAAAATGGCGCAGGTAATGAAAATGGTTGCTTACACTGCCGGCGCATTGTACGTTCTTTTAGGTTTAGCTATACTTTTTACAAATCTATTCCCATCATATCTTCCTACTCAGTTTAAGATATTGATGGGAATAGTTCTTTTTTTATATGGAATGTTTAGACTTGTTTCAATTACACTTAATCGAAGAAAAAAAAATGAAGAGATTGAAGAGGAAGAATAAGCTTATTTGGTTGATTCTTTCTATGGCAGTCTTAGTAAGTTGTCAACCTGAACGCACCGAAACACCGACCAAAGGCTCACTAAAATGCGATGTTGATGAATCCCTTTACAGTATGATAGTTACTATAAGAGATTCATTTGTTACAAAGTATAAAGATGCAAAAATTGAACTGAACAAATTAAAAGCACGGGAAGGAATAACAAAAGTGCTTAATGGAGAAAGTACAATGTTTGTCAGTTCCAGAGAGCTTAACAAAGAAGAGGCTGAGTTCGTTCAGAAAACAAAGTCGAACATCACCGCAATAAAATTTTGCTATGATGCGCTTACCGTTATAGTTGATTCAAATCACGCACTAACCAGAATGACCACAACAGAGTTGAAACAAATTTTACTTGGCGAGAGTAGACAATATAAAGTTTTTATTCCGGATCAAAATTCCGGCGTCTTTGAAAATTTGAAAACAGATCTTCTAGAAAATAAAAAGCCTGCTGCGTATATTGTTAAAGGCGAGGAAGATGTTGTGAAAAGTGTATTAAAAAATAAAAATTCGATTGGTGTAGTTGGACTCAACATTGCCAAAAACGCAAAAGGAATTAAAATACTTCGCATTGGCACAGACGAAAGATCCGTTACCGGAGGTGTTTATTATCAGCCGGTTGCTGGTTTTTTATCCAACGGAGATTATCCATTAATTAGAACATGTTACATTTTTTTGAATGAGATTGGAATTTTACTTGGTTCTGGATTTTCAACATTCATTACGAGTCATGATGGGCAGAAAATAATCCTTGATTATGATCTTGGTCCTGCAACAGTTCCAATTAGGTATAAACAGTTAACGAGGTTAAAATGAAACGGTTTACTCTTTTTCTTGCAATCGTACTAATTACAACAACTGTATTTGCTCAGGGAAAAGTTGAAGTTGCCCAAAAAGCAATTGATAAAAAGGATTATAAAACTGCATTCAATATTGCGCAGGAACTATTAAGCGCAAATGATGGAGTTAGTGCTTCAAGAATTCTTATTCAATTAAGACAGCTGGATTATCCGGATGTTAAACTTTATGAATATTTAGGAGATGCTTATTCTCTACAGGGAGTTAATGAACTTGCAATAACAAATTATCTTGAAGCCGAAGCGAAAGATTCTATGAATGTTGCGTTGAAATTTAAATCCGCAAAAATGTATGAGAAACAAAAACGCTGGACGGAAGCAATAAACAAATATTTAAAAATTGTTACTATTGATCCTAAAAATGCGCAGGCATACGTAAACGGTGCATCGATTATGTTTCAGGCTAAACGTTATGCCGATGCTGCAATTCTTTATGAAAAATATTTAGCTATTGATCAATCTAAAGATGCATATCTCAAAATAACAAAAGCATTGTGCCAGATTAAAAGCTGGGAAAAAGCTTATACATTTGGAGCAAAAGGTGTTGAGCTTAACCCCGACGATGTTCAGCTTAAAAAGAATACAGGTCTTGCTGCATATGCGCTAAAAAAATATAGCGAGGCAGCAAAATATTATTCATCAATTCCTGATTCTTCTTTGACAGTTGATGAATTAGAAAGCGCAGCTAGATCTTTTCAAATTTCCGGCGACGGTGTTAATTCGATGAAGTATTTTGAAAAAGTAGTCAAGCTTGATAGCACGCGTTCAAGCATTTACTTAGAATTAGCTAATGGATTTTTTAGAGAAAAAAATTATAGTAATGCTGCCAAATACTATGCTGCAAAAGCAAAAGTAGACAGCACAAATGAAATTGCATGGAGATATTTAGGTCTCTCATATTTCCAGCTGAAAGATTCGGATTCTGCAAAAGCAAACAAAGAATATAAAATGGAAGTGCTTGAAAAATCTCGGACGGCTTTATTAAAAGCAGTTGCTTTGAGCGACACAAATTTTACAACAAGAAGTTTCTTGATTCAAACATATAAAGGCATGGATTCTACTCAAGCCGTGCTTGGCCAATACAAAGAAATTCTTGGTATTATCGGAAATAGAGATGCGGAATTTAAAGATTGGTATTTGGAAGCTAATTCAGGCTTGGCATTTGCTGCTTATGAAAGAAAAAATTATGCGGTAGCCGTTCCTTATTTAGTAAAAATGTTAAAGTACAGATCAAATGCGGATCTTTTACTTATGATTTCAAGCTGTTATTTGCAATCCGGCAATAACGATGCTGCAATTGATTACGCAAGAAGAGTCTTAAAAATAAATCCAAATCATAAAGACGCTAAGAAAATTTTAAGATCCTTAAGCGCAGATTAATTTTTAATTCTGTTAAGAAAGAAATTTATAATGATTGAAACAAAAGATTTACACTTTAATCCCTGGCATCATGTTAGTCCTGGCGAAGAATTACCTGGAATTGTAAATGCAATTATAGAAATTCCTAAAGGGTCTCAGGGTAAATATGAACTTGATAAAAAAAGCGGTCTATTAAAATTAGACCGCGTTCTTTTCTCGGCAGTGTATTATCCTGCAAATTATGGTTTTATTCCCCGCACGCTTAGTGATGATGGGGATCCGTTAGATATTCTTGTTATATGTTCCGTTGAAGTTGATCCGCTTTGTATGATTGAAGCAAAGGTAATCGGTGTAATGGAAATGGTTGATAACATGGAAAAAGATGAAAAGATTATTGCCGTAGCTAAAAATGATATATCAGTTAATCATATGAATGATTTGAAAGATTTACCTCCACACACAACGGTACAACTGCAGCGTTTCTTTGAAGATTATAAAAAGCTAGAGCATAAAAATGTTGTTGTTGAGAAAATTGTTGGAAGAGAAGAGGCATTTAAAATTATAAATGAATCAGTTGTTCGTTACAAAGAAAATTTTATTTCTGAAGATTAATAGTATACCGAAAGAAAGATAAGATGGAATATTCAAGAAGAAAATCACCAGCATTAACTTATCTTACACTTATTTTATCGTTGATAGGTGGAACTATGTTATTTGCAATCGCATACTTCATCTATTTCATTTTTACCTAAGTGTCAGATTTTCTGCTTTTATACTTCCAAAAAAAGTAAAATGGTAAACCGCACCCTATAAGAACCAATCCCATCATTGCATTCTGTGTGTCTGAAACAATTGAGTTGATCAAAAATAGAAACGCGAATAAAACAAATAAAGCGGGTGTATAAGGATAACCCCATACTTTGTAAGGCCGCACTGCATCAGGCATTTTTTTGCGAAGTATTATTACTCCAAATGCACCTAACAGATAAAACAACCAGGAAGCGAACATTACATAATCAGTAATTGTATCAAAAGAACCAGATAACACAAGCACACAAGACCATATTCCCTGAACAAAAAGAGATGTATGTGGTGTTCCAAACTTTGGGTGAACTTTTCCTAAACTTTTGAAAAAAATATTCGCTCTAGCCATTGCAAATGGAACACGTGCTGTAGCGAGAATACTTCCGTTTAGCGCACCAAATGTTGAAATAATAACAGCGATTGAAATTAATGAAGCTCCATTTGGTCCAAAGATTTTTTCTGCGGCTGTTGCTGCAACTAGAGGTGATTTTGCCATTTCATTAATTGGTAAAACATAGAGAAAGGCAATATTGATAAGAACATAAACAACTATTACAATCAAAGTTCCGAATACAAGAGCACGAGGAACATTACGCAGAGGGTTCTGAACTTCTCCTGAAACAAACGTAATATTATTCCATGCATCATAAGCCCAAAAAGCACCTGCAAAAGCCAATCCAAGCATACTTATATAACTTCCGCCAGAACTATGCGGCAGCGATAATCCGCTATAAATATTTGAGAAACTTCCGTTTCCTAAGGCAAGAAGCAAAAATGAAATAAGCAATATTGATGCAATCTTAATTATTGTTGCAAATGTCTGAACTCTTCCGCCAAAGATAACCCCCACATAGTTTATTCCGCTTAAAAATGAGATGACAATTATTGCAACCGCTTTTGTTCCAAAATCTGCAAAAGGATGTATGTTGCCCACAAGCGGAACATATAAAGCAAAATTTTGCCAGTTCTGGGATAGTTGTGGATATTTTATAAAGTAGCCCAAGTATTCAGAAAAAGCATAAGCAATAGCGGCCTGACTTCCAGTTTGAATAACTGAAAGAATTGACCATCCATAAATATATGCGGTAAAATCTCCGTACATTTTTCTAAAGTAAACGTATTGTCCTCCGGTATCTTGTATCATTCCGGCAACTTCAGCATTTACTAGAACTGCAATGAGTGTAATGAGACCAGCAGCAACCCAAACAAAAATTAATACCTCTGGTGAACCAAGCTGGGAAGCCATTGTTGCCGGCTTACGGAAAATTCCAGAGCCAATCATTGAACCAGCGACAATCATAATTGCAGCGGTTAAACTTAGCCCTCGGACCAAATCGTTTTTATTTGTCATGCAATATTATTTTAAATGTTGAGCAAGATATAAAAACAGAAAGATTTCTCAAACGAATTTTCCTGCGAAAGAAAAATTTTAAGAAGACTTGATTCTATTTGAAAGATCTTTTAAAGACGCGGTGCTTTCCATTAACTCGGGAATGTATTCAACGGATGTCACAAAAGTCCAAAGGTAAGCAACAATAGAATAAATATTTCCGGTTGAGAAATTGTCGAGATCAATTGCTATGTAGAGAACAAATAAAAATATTATTAACAGCACCAATCTCATAATTCCAAAATTAGCCGCGCTCCACTTTGCAATCTGCTCCTGTATCCGCGCCATGGATGAGAAGGTTTGTTTAACTTTAGCCGATTCGAAACTGGAAAACGAATCATAAATCTGTTCATAATTATCGTGCAACTCAGTTTGTAACGTAACCACTTTTTTGTTATAGATTATACTGATAATTATTAGTGGAAAAGCTATGAATAAACATGCGGCAGAAATTCTCCAATCGAAAAAAGCTTGTGCAATAACAGCCCCAATAATAGTAATGGTCTGCTCGGCAATTTCAGGTAAACGATACTGCATAAATGCAACATATTCTTTAGAAAGATGAGCTCTAGCGGCAGATTTCGACGGATCTTGTTTTATAAGATTTCCTTTTTCAGCTATTTGGGTTACAAGCTCAACATACATTTTTTGAAATGTTCTTGCCTCAATTCTTCTGCGGATTGCACCGGAGCCGGAATTTATTAAATATGCAAGTATCCAAAGAAGTAAAGGAAGAATCCTTAAAACCTTTGCCTCAATTGTTTCTGCCGAGGCTTTTTCAATAAAAGCGTCAATCAAATTTCCAAAAAGAGTAGGTTCAACAATCCAGGCAATATTCTCAATTAAAATTAAGGAAAGGACAATGGCTATCCCTTTTTTGTAAGCTATAATTAAATCGACAATTTTCATTCAGTATAAGATTTTTAACCGGGATTAAGTAAAAGCAATTAAACACTTTTTGAAATTAAATATTTTTTTTGATCGGTCAAAAATTTTATCTTTGGCAGAGAAAATTGAATTTTAAAAGGAGAAAAAATGGAAGAAACTAAGAAAAAAGCAGACATAAATGATTTGGGATTTTATTTGCTTATGGGAATATTAGGAATTAGTATTCTTTTTGTTGTTGGGTATTTGATCTATTCTGCTATCTTTTCATAATTTTAATCTCTTTGAGGAGAACTCGGTTTAAATAATGCAAAGTTCCGGTGGCTCAAAATTCACTGAAGTAGTCAAAGCAATGGGACTTGTCTTCGGTGATATTGGTACAAGCCCAATTTATACTTTAACAGTAATTTTTCTTTTAACTGCACCAACAGCCGAAAATATTATGGGAATTCTCTCCCTAATTTTTTGGACCCTGATTATTCTTGTTACTGTCGAATACACTTTTTTAGCGATGAGTCTTAGCTCAAAAGGTGAGGGTGGAATTATCGTGTTAAAAGAAATTTTGAACCGCTCTCTTAAATCTGCAAGATCAATTTCGGTTATTACATTCCTTGGGTATATCGGCGTTTCACTTTTAATGGGCGATGGAGTGATTACTCCCGCAATTAGTATTCTTTCTGCTGTTGAAGGGCTGGAGCTAATACCTGGAATTGGTGTAATAAGCGAAAACACGATTGTCATAATCACAATAGCAATAACAATTATATTATTTTCTTTTCAATCGAAAGGAACAAATAAGGTTGCCGCTTCATTTGGTCCCGTAATGATTATTTGGTTTATTGCTCTTTTCTTTTCAGGTTTTTTCTCACTTATTCATAACCCCAGAATTTTAATGGCCATTAGCCCCTATTATGCAATTGAATTTATGATTAACAATGGATTCAGCGGGCTTATAGTTCTTTCGGAAGTAATACTTTGTGCAACCGGTGGAGAAGCTTTATACGCCGATATGGGACATCTTGGAAGCAAACCTATAAGGCAAGCCTGGTAT
>DAIEQP010000405.1 GCA_027347805.1 Ignavibacteria bacterium
AAAGCGAAGTTGCTGCGACTGGTGATGCATATTCAAAATGGCTGAATAAATTGGAAATGTTTTTATAAAATTTTTTAAACTAAATTATTAAAAAAACGGAGTCAATAATGGAATACTTGGTTGGTAATAAAGAATACTTCAAAGGTATCGGAAAAATTAAATACGAAGGAAGAGATTCAAAAAATCCATTGGCATTCAAATGGTATGATGAAAACAAAATCGTTTTCGGAAAATCCATGAAAGAGTACATGCGTTTTGCAGTTGCTTACTGGCATACGTTCTGTGGTGAAGGCGGCGATCCTTTTGGACCCGGCTCTGTTAATCGTCCTTGGAAAGATGGAAGTGATGCAATTGCAAAAGGGAAAGCAAAGATGGACGCAGCTTTCGAATTCATTACTAAAATTGGTATTCCATTTTACTGTTTTCATGATTTTGATATTGTTGAAGAAGGTGATTCTATTTCTGAATCTGATAAAAGAATGCAGGCAATTGTAGACTATGCAAAAGAAAAACAAGCAGCCAGCGGCGTAAAATTATTGTGGGGCACTGCAAATGTATTTTCAAATCCGCGTTATATGAATGGCGCTTCTACAAATCCAAATTTTGCTGTTCTTGCTCATGCAGCTACTCAAGTTAAGAGAGCTCTTGATGCAACAATAGAATTAGGCGGTTCTAATTATGTATTCTGGGGCGGACGTGAAGGTTATAGCTCTCTGCTAAATACTAATATGAAACGCGAAAAAGAGCACATGGGAAAATTCTTAACTCTAGCTCGTGATTATGCACGCGCCCAGGGATTTAAAGGATATTTCTTGATTGAACCAAAACCGATGGAACCATCTAAACATCAGTATGATTTCGATACTGAAACTGTAATTGGTTTCTTGCGTCAGTTTGGTCTCGAAAAAGATTTCAAATTAAATATTGAAGTTAACCACGCAACATTAGCACAGCATACTTTCCAGCATGAAATTCAATGTGCTGTTGATGCCGGTATGTTTGGAAGTATCGATGCAAACCGCGGTGATTATCAGAACGGATGGGATACAGATCAATTCCCGATTAATTTATATGAGATGGTTGAAACAATGTTAGTAATTGCAGAAGCAGGCGGATTTGGAATCGGCGGTGTTAACTTTGATGCAAAAGTTAGAAGAAATTCAACTGATCTAGAAGATATTTTCATTGCTCATATTGCCGGTATGGATGTATTTGCACGTTCACTTTTAATTGCAGAAAAAATGCTGAATGAATCTGACTATAAGAAAATGAGAACTGAACGCTATGCTTCTTTTGATAGCGGTGATGGCGCAAGATATGAGAAAGGTGAATTGAAATTAGAAGACTTGAGAGAAATTGCAATCAAACTTGGCGAGCCAAAACAGATTAGTGGCAAGCAGGAATTATACGAACAGATGATTAATTTGTATATATAATTGATCTTGCATTAGTATCATAAAAAGTTATTTTAGCATTCCAAATAGACAAAAGTTGTAAAGATTATTTCGTTTAGAGTCTGCATGTGCAGGCTCTAAATGTTAACAAATTTTTTTAAGACACGTACATCCAATTGATTTTCAATATTATTCTAGAGGAGAGTTATGCTTGGAAATCTCAAACCGTTGTTAACCCCATTGATGGCAAGTTCATCAAGTTTATTATCACTCGGGTGGGTCGATTCACTAATAATAATAATTTATTTCGCATTTGTATTGGGCATAGGCTATTATCTGCTGCGGTTTACTAAGACCGGAGAAGATTTCTTCATGGCAGGCCGTGACATGACGATGTGGATAGCGGGATTGTCATTTGTTGCAGCCAATCTAGGTTCACTTGAATTAATGGGATGGGCGGCATCAGCATACCAGTATGGAATACTAGCCACACACTGGTATTGGATAGGTGCAATACCGGCGATGCTGTTTCTAGGAATTATAATGATGCCATTCTATTATATAAGCAAGACACACTCGGTACCGGGCTATCTGAAGTTAAGATTTGGAGAGGGTGCAAGTATGTTATCGGCAACCTCGTTTGGATTTATGACAGTATTTATGAGCGGTATTAATATGTATTCGATGGCGATAGTGATGAAAGTAGTTCTTGGCTGGGATATACATTTTAGTATCTGGGTATCATCGATTACAGTTTTGGTATATGTAGTGCTTGGCGGATTGCTGTCTGCAATCTTTAATGAAGTTCTTCAGTTCATGTTAATCTGGCTAGGTGCATTAATGATACCGATTATTGGATTAATAGAAACAGGCGGATGGAGCGGAATGGTAGCAAGAATCCAGCAAAACTTTCCAGGTGGAGATTACACACATCTATGGAGAACAATGGGCTCTTTTCAGGATAATCCGATGGGAATACACTGGACAGGAATTGTCTTTGGACTTGGAGCGATAATATCATTTGCATATTGGACAACAGATTTTCTAGTAGTTCAGCGAGTATTAACAGCAAAAGATTTACGTTCGGCAAAAATGGCTCCGATAATTGGTGCAGGATTTAAGATGATGGTGCCATTTATAGTAATTCTTCCAGGACTATTAGGATTGGCAGTTGTAATGCCAAAACTAGTTCCGGAGAATATGGTAAGCGCAGCAAATCCACACAGCTATAACGAAGTTTTGCCGTTGATGCTTGCACGTTATGCAGGTCCTGGATTACTGGGTCTTGGTGTAACAGCATTGATTGCAGGTTTTATGTCAGGTATGGCGGGCAACGTTAGTGCATTTGCAACAGTATGGACATATGATATCTATAGACCAATACATGTAAAACTAACAAAGAAAGAAGAATCAGATTCATATTATGTAAAGATAGGAAGATGGTGCACAGTATTAGGAGTATTGGTAAGTATCGGAACAGCATACATGGTACAGCAGTTTGCAAGTATAATGGATTATGTTCAGGCATTGTTCAGTTTCTTTTTAGCGCCGTTATTTGGAACAGTAATACTGGGTATGCTGTGGAAACGAGCAACAAAAGCCGGTGGTTTCTGGGGATTATTTGCAGGAATGTTTTCATCAGTAGGAATGTGGGCCTGGGTTAAACTGGATCCATCAGCATTAAAAATAATAGCACTATCAGAATATGCAAAAGACATGGCAGAGAATATGTATCGTGGTCTCTGGTGTTTTCTGATAGTAGTGATAGTAACTGTAGTAGTAAGTTTATTTACCGAACCAAAACCTGAAAAGGAATTAGTGGGTCTGGTAAGAGGCTGCACAGAACTCCCGTCAGAAGGACACTTGCCAATTTGGAGGAGACCAATCTTCTGGGCAAGTATAGTATTGACGGTATTCATAGTATTAAACATTTTATTCTGGTAGGAGGAAAATATGATAGGCGGAAAAGGAATATCAATTTGGTTTTTTATCGGCTCACTCCTGCTTTTATATGGAATAATTATAACGATTGCCAATGTAGTGGAAATGGTTAGTCCATCAGTAGATAAGCAGCCGGTTCTTCATGAACTAAACTTTGGAGTATGGTGGGGCATACTATTACTAATAATCGGTTCAGTATATTTCTTCAGTTTCAGACCATGGAAGAAAAAATAAATATAAATTTTAGGTAGGAGTAAAGATGAAGAAGTTACTTGTAGTTAGTGTGAGTGTGTTGTTCTTATACACAGTTGTTTCCTGCCATTCAATTAAAAAGGAAAAGCCAATGATTGAGAAAAGTGTATTTGGAAAATTAGCTGATGGAAGCCAGGTAGAAGCATATGTTTTGAAAAATGCAAATGGCATGAGTGCAAAAATAATCAACTATGGCGCATCAATAGTAACATTAACAGCTCCGGATAAAAACGGCAAATATGAAGATGTTGTACTTGGATACGATAACATTGAAGGCTATGTAAATGGAACAACATATTTTGGCGGAATAGTAGGGCGTTACGGTAATAGAATAGCCAAAGGAAAAATGACGATAGATGGTAAGGAATATCAGCTTGCAGTAAATAATGCGCCAAACCATCTTCATGGCGGAGTAGTTGGATTTAACAAGAAGTTATGGACAGTTGATAAGACAGAAATAACCAAAAATGGTCCAGCAATCACAATGACAGTAGTAAGCAAAGATGGAGAAGAAAATTATCCAGGTAATGTAAAACTTACAGTAGTTTACACATTAACAAATGATAATGCACTATCGATGGTATATACCGGAAGCACCGACAAGACAACAGTATTGAATCCAACAAACCATTCATACTTTAATCTAACAGGAGATATGAATAATACAATCCTGGATCACGAGTTAATGATCAACGCAGATAAGATAACTCCGGTTGATAGAGGACTGATAACAACAGGGAAGTTGGAAGATGTAGCGGGAACACCAATGGATTTTAGAACAGCCAAGAAGATTGGAAAAGATATCGGAGCAGATTTTGAGCAGTTGAAATATGGAGGCGGGTACGATCATAACTGGGTAACAAATAACTATGATAAGAAAGTCAGACTGATTGCGACGGTATACGAACCGAAGAGCGGAAGAGTGATGGAAACTTACTCAGATGAACCTGGAGTTCAGTTTTACTGTGGTAACTTCCTGAATGGCACGGTAGCAGGTAAAGGCGGAATAAAATATGCAAAAAGAACCGGTTTATGTTTGGAAGCTCAGCATTATCCTGATTCGCCAAACAAACCTGAATTCCCAACTACTTTGCTAAAACCAGGTGAGACCTATCATCAAACAACGATTTATAAATTTACTACAAAAAAGTAATCATAAAATCTCCGCAATAAACTTGCGGAGATTTTTTTTGCACTATCAAAATCAACAATTAAGTTCAGCAGGAAAAATTTATGAATGAGTTATTAGAAAAATTATCCCAATGTATAGAAGCAGGAAAAATTAATAAGACTTCACCATTTCCACCTGCTATGAAAGGAATGGATGGTGCTGATGAGCTAACAAAACAGGCATTGGATGCAGGAATTTCACCAGATGATATTCTAACTCAGGCGATGATTCCTGGTATGTCTCGTATAGGTGAAAAATTTTCTGCAGGGAAAGCATTCGTGCCTGAAATGTTAATTGCTGCTAAAGCAATGACCGCTGCAATGAAACATCTGAAACCATTTTTTACTTCCGGCCAGCTTCAAAGAAAAGGTGTTTTTGTTTTGGGTACAGTTTTCGGTGATTTACATGATATTGGAAAAAATCTTGTAGCTATGACAATTGAAGGAGCCGGATGGGAAGTGATTGACCTTGGCGTTGATGTTAAAACAGAAAAATTCCTTCAGACTATTGAAAAATATCCAAATTGTGTTGTTGGTCTTAGCGCATTATTGACAACTACAATGGCTAATATGGAAATAATTGTTAAAGAGATAAAAGCAAAATATCCGGACAAAATAATTCTGGTTGGAGGGGCACCACTTTCTAAAGATTTCTGTGAGAAAATTGGAGCAGATCATTATTCCCCGGATCCGCATGGTGCTGTCGAATATCTAAACAAAATTGCAGTTTAATTCACTGGATGTTTTTATGAACATGAATCAATGGATTGAATCTGTCCTAAGATCAAAGAATAAAATTGCAATACCATTAATGACACATCCTGGAATTGAGTTGAGAGAAGAAAAAATTCTTTCAGCTGTTAAGCATGGCGAAATTCATTTCCAGGCAATCAAAGCTCTTCAGGAAAAATTCAATCCAGCTGTTTCAGTTTCTAACATAATGATGGATTTAACAGTAGAAGCAGAAGCGTTCGGAAGCAAAATAAAATTTTCCGAAACTGAGGTGCCATCTGTAATTGGGCGAATTGTTCATGACCAGGAATCAATTGAAAAACTACAAGTACCTAAAATATCAGATGGAAGACTCCCTGAATATTTAAAAGCTGCACAGCTTGCATCTCAAAATATTACTGACAGGCCAGTATTTGCCGGATGTATCGGACCATTTTCATTGGCGGGACGATTATTTGATTTGTCTGAAATAATGACCGAGCTTTATATAAATCCTGAATCGATAAAAATCTTGCTTAGAAAATGTTGTGAACTGCTGCTTCCCTATGTTAAAAAATTTAAAGAGCTTGGTGCAGATGGAATTATAATGGCAGAACCAGCGGCTGGTTTGCTTTCTGCTGAAATGTGTGATGAGTTTTCTTCTGTATTCATCAAACCAATAGTTGAAGAAGTGCAGGATGAGAATTTCCTATTTGTTCTTCATAATTGCGGCAATAATGGCCATGCAACTCAATCAATGTTATCAACCGGTGCAAAAGCACTTCACCTTGGAAATAAAATAAATATTGTTGCTGTTCTGAATGAGGTTCCAGAAAATATTTTGATAATGGGAAATTTAGATCCGGTTGGTATTTTCAAGCTTTCTACATCCGAACAGGTTTATGAGAAGACAATAAATTTGCTGAATGAAACCGCTACTAACAAAAATTTTATAATCTCAACCGGGTGTGATACACCGCCAGGCGTACCTCTTAAAAATGTAGAAGCTTTTTTTAATGCAGTGAAAGATTACAACAAAAAGCAAAAAATGGCAGAAAGCGCTAAGTAATTATGCAAATAGAAAAATTCTCCTTTAGTTATAATGATTTGAATGTGAAAGTAAAATCATTAGCTCTAGCTATGGGTTATTCAACCATTAATATTCCCGAACAAGTTCATCATGAAATTGAAGAAGTTATCTCCGATGGGAAAGATCTTTGCATGATTGAAGGCGGTTACAGAATTATTGATAATCCCAAATGGATAAAGGATTTTTATCAACTCGAAGTTGAACATGCCCAGTTTGATATTCATAAAATAATTTTTAATCAGATCAAAAAAGCTACGAGCATTGCTGTTTTTGCCTGCACCGCTGGTCCGGAGATCCCTGCAAAATCAAGAAAATTAATAAATGAAGGTGATCATTTGCAGGGTTATGTTTTTGATGTATTTGGATCGATTGTTGTTGAAGCTGCAATGGATTTGATTCAGGATGAACTTCGGCTTAAAATGATTGATAAGGGAGTAAATATTTCTAATAGATACAGCCCAGGTTATTGCGGCTGGATGGTCAGCGAACAAAAAAAATTGTTCTCACTTTTACCCGAAAATTTCTGCGGAATATCATTGACAGATTCTTGCCTCATGCAGCCTATTAAATCAGTGAGCGGCATAATTGGAATTGGTACAGAAATAAAATTCAACCAGTATACTTGCAATATGTGTGATATGGAAAATTGTTTATATAGAAATTTGCATCAACAAGAGTTAGATGAAAAAAATAATTAGAATTTTCTATTGATGGGGGAATAGAAGTTTTTTACTTTCAAAGTCGATTACCACACTTTAAATAAATTTATATACCATTCATGGCAGTGGAATTGTAATTAGAGCCATTCTACCGCAATTTTATGCGTTTCATCGAATATATTTTGGAATTAATAATATTTTTTCAGAATATAGTAATCGATAAAGTAATTGATAAATATAAACATGAGGAATTCTGATCAATGTTGAAGTGTTCGTTTAGTTTTTTAAAACAAAATACATTCGTTACCATAATCATTTTCTTTTGGACAATTGCACTAAATGCAAAAATTATTTTTGTATCAACCTCAGGAAATGATAATAATGATGGCAGCAAGCAACTTCCATTCGCAACACTTTCAAAGGCAGCTTCAGCAGCTGTTCCCGGTGATACAATTTATGTGCGGGGAGGTACTTATTCGTTGAGTTCAACAATTTCACTTGGCTCATCAACAAAGAACGGAACTGCTTATAATTATTATAAAGTTTTTGCTTATCCTGGGGAAAAACCAATTTTTGATTTTACAAAACAAACTTCCAGTGATGGAATCAAATTAAATGGAAAATACTGGTACTTAAAAGGAATCGAATCATGTTATGCCGCCCATAACGGAATTGCTATAAACGGTAGCTACAACATTGTAGAGAATTGCAGTGTTCATGATAATAGAAATTCCGGCTTGCAGATTGGCAACGGCGGTTCATATAACAGAATAATCAATAGTGATTCATATTATAATTTTGATGCACCGCTTGGCGGAAATGCAGATGGATTTTCTCCCAAATTAGATGTCGGGACTGGAAATTATTTTTATGGATGCCGTTCATGGCAAAACAGCGATGATGGATGGGATGGATACATGAGAGTAGCCGTTGGTGCAGATACTGCAAAAACAATCCTAGAAAACTGTTGGACATTTATGAATGGATACTTGAAGAACGGACAGCAAATTGCAACGGGTAATGGAAACGGTTTTAAAATGGGCGGGAGTGATGGAAAAAATTTGCGTCATAATTTTGTATTAAAAAATTGTCTTGCATTCGATAACAGAGTTAAAGGATTTGATCAGAATAACAATCTCGGATCAATGACTTTATATAATTGTACAGGATATAGAAATGGTACATATAATTTTAGCATTCCATCTTCATTGAGTCCTGGAAACACAGCTACAATAATAAATTCTGTATCGCTTGAATCGCAGGGGACAAGTTTATTCTCAGGTGTAATTTCTAAAAATAATTCGTGGCTTGCAGGATTTTCAATTTCGTCTGCAGATTTTGTAACGATTGATACTACAGGAGTGAGAGGAACTCGTAAACCTGATGGTAGCCTGCCGGACATTCAGTTTATGCATCTTTCTTCAAACAGCAAGTTAATCGATGCAGGGATTGATGTTGGTATCCCATATACTGGTAAAGCTCCAGATATTGGTGCTTTCGAAGATGGAATGGCAATGTATCCTGTTGAAATAAAAAAAGTGGATAAGATTCCAGATAGCTTTTCACTTGAACAGAATTATCCCAATCCATTTAATCCCAGCACAACAATCAGGTTTCATATTAAAGATGCCGGGCATTTAACGTTAAAAGTATTTGATATTTCCGGAAAAGAAGTTGCATCGATTATAGATCAGCAATTAACGCCTGGTGTTTATTCAACCACTTTAATACCAGGTCATAATTTATCAAGCGGTGTT